>NZ_JAXOJX010000052.1:0-53862 GCF_034427735.1 Azohydromonas lata | reverse complement strand
TGTGTATAAGAGACAGCTATAGACCTCACCGGCCAACTCGCGGGCGAGATGGCGGCGCCCGGCGGCACCGAGGCCTTGAAGCTGAACCTGGAGGCCGGCTGGCAGTCCGAAGCCGCCGCCACCGTGGTGGCGCTGCGCCGGCTGCAGGGCAGCGCCGGCACGGCCCGCCTCTCGGCCCAGGGCCGCATGCGCCAGGCGGCGGCCGGCGCGCCCTGGCAACTGGACACCAAGGCCACCCTGGACAACCTGGACCTGCGCCCCTGGTGGAGCGGCCCGGCCGACGCGCCGCTGCGCCGCTTGCCCAGCCAGCTGGCCGCGCGCGTGGACGCGGCCATGACGCTGCCGGCGGCCGGCCCAGGCGGCGACCTGCTGGCTTGGCTGGCGAGGCTGGAAGGCCGCGCCGACGTGGGCATCCCGCCCAGCCGCCTGGCCGACGTGCCGCTGCAGGGTGCAGCCTCGCTGCGCGGAACCAGCGCCGGCCTGCAAGCCGCCCTGGACGCCCAAGTGGACGGCAACGCCGCCCGCGCCCAAGGCCTGCTGGCGCGCAACCCGCAGGCGGACCACTGGGAAGCCACGGTGGACGCCCCCGCCCTGCAGCGCCTCAACCCGCTGGCCGCGCTGCTGCCGGCCCCGGCGCCCGCGGCCACCACCTCCAAAGGCCAGGCGGGCGACAAGCCGGCTGCGAAGAAAACCGCCCAAGCCGGCGCCAAGGCAGGCGCGGCGAAGGCGGCCGCGTCCGCACCCGTGCGCCCGCTGGCCGTGGCCGGCGCCGCCAAGGCCAATTTCACGCTGGACGGCCGCTGGCCCGCGCTGCGCAGCCAGGGCCAGGCCAGCGCCGACGGCTTGTCGCTGCCCACCCTGCGCCTGCGCAGCGGCCAGGCCCGCTGGCGCCTGGCCACGGTGGGCGATGCCCCGCTGGAGCTGAACCTTCAACTGGCCGACGTGGCCTTGGCCGACAGCGGGCAGTGGCAGCGCGTGCCGGCGGTGGATGTGCGCCTGGACGGCACCACCCGCGCCCACCGCCTGGCGCTGCAGGGCGAAGCCGCCGCGCAGCCGCCGGAGTGGACGGACCTGCTGCAACCGCCGCCGCCGGGCGCCGCGGGCACGCGCACCCGCTTCGCGCTGGAGGCGCAAGGCGGCCTGATCCAGAGCGGCAGCGGCGCGTTGCCCGCCACGCTGGCGGGCTGGCAGGGCCGCATCACGCGCGTGGACGTGCGCCGTGCCGGCGCCGCCGACGCGCTGCTGCAGGCGGCCGACGTGGAGCTGGCGTTCCGGATGGCCGAGGGCAGCCGCCCCGCCAGCCTGAACGTGCAGCCCGGCCGCGCCACGGTGTTGGGCGCGGGCGTGCAGTGGAGCGCCGTGCGCTGGCAGGCCGGCGCGGGCGGCGCGCCGGCCCAACTGGACGCTGCCGTCAACCTGGAGCCGCTGGCCGTGGCGCCGCTGCTGTCGCGGCTGCAGCCGGACATGGGCTGGCAGGGCGACCTGGAGATCAGCGGCCGCGCCGTGGTGCGCACGGCACCCACGCTGCAGGCCGACGTGCTGGTGGAGCGCCGCCGCGGCGACCTGAGCCTGGCCGCGGGCGGCAGCCGCCGCGCCATGGGCTTATCGGCCCTGCAACTCTCGCTGCGCGCCAATGGCAACCAGTGGAATGCCGGGGCGGGCGTGGCCGGCCAGCAGATCGGCGTGCTCTCGGCCGGCGCCAGCGCGCGCACGGCGCCGGGCGAGGTCTGGCCCAGCGCCGCCACGCCCGTGCAGGGCAACGTGGAGCTGCGCGTGGCCGACCTGGGCGTGTGGGACCCGTGGCTGCCCGTGGGCTGGCGCCTGGCCGGCACGGTGGACGCGCGCGCCCGCGTGGGCGGCCGCCTGGGTGCGCCGGAAGTCGCCGGCACGCTGCTGGGCAACCAGTTGGGCGTCACGAACTTCGTGGAGGGCGTGCGCGTGCGCGACGGCGAGATGCGCGTGGCGCTGGACGGCGAGCAGGTGCGCATCGAACGTTTCGTCCTGCGCGCGGGCGACGGCACGGCGCAGTTGCAGGGCGGCGCGCGCTTGGGCGAGCAGCCCGGCGTGGACGTGGCGCTGGTGCTGGACCGTTTCCAGGCCCTGGGCCGCGTGGACCGCCGCGTGGACGTCAGCGGCCGGGCGCAGGCGCGGCTGCAGGGCAAGGATTTGTCGCTGCGCGGCGGCTTCAAGGTGGACCGGGGCCTCATCGACCTGGGCCGCAGCAGTGCCCCCGCGCTGTCGGACGACGTGGTGGTGGTGGACGACCCCGCCATGGCGCGCAAGCCCGCCCCGGGCACCGGGCAGCCGCAAACGCCCATGAAGATGGACCTGGACCTGCGCGTGGACCTGGGCAGCGACCTGCGCGTGCGCGGCAAGGGCATCAACACGCTGCTGGCCGGCGAGCTGCGCGTGACCGCGCCCAACGACCAGGTGGCGGTGGTGGGCACGGTGCGCACCGTGGGCGGCGTGTTCGACGCCTACGGCGCCAAGCTGGACATCACGCGCGGCCTGGTGACCTTCACCGGGCCGGTGGCCAACCCGACGCTGGATATCGAGGCGCTGCGCACGGACCTGGACGAGGTGCGCGTGGGCGTGGGCGTGACCGGCTCGGCGCAGAACCCGCGCGTGGCGCTGGTGTCCACGCCGGCGCTCTCGGACATCGACAAGCTCTCGTGGCTGACGCTGGGCAAGGCGTCCACGGACCTGGCGGGCGACCAGACCGCGCTGCTGCAGCGCGCGGCGCTGGCGCTGCTGGCGGGCAACAAGGGCAGCAGCGGCCCCGGCCTGGCGCAGCGGCTTGGGCTGGACGCCTTTTCCGTCTCGCGCGGCGCTTCCGGCGGGCTGTCGGACGCGGTGGTGGGCGTCGGCAAGCAGCTCTCCGAACGCTTTTACGTGGGCTACCGGCAAAGCCTGGACGCCACGGGCGGCGGTTTCGACCTGGTCTACAAGATCGCCCAACGCTTTACCTTGCGGCTGCTGACCGGGGAGACGACGGGCGTGGACCTGGTGTGGACCTGGCGGTGGGATTGAAGGGGGACGGGTTGTTGCCGCTGGAACCATCACCCGGCAGGGCCTCAACGCTCCATGTACTGAAACAACGCAGCGCAGCCCCTGCAGGAGGTCTGCCCGCGGGCCGAACCGTCGCCGGGCTGCAATTTTCTTCATCGGCGGCCTGGCCCATGCCGCACGGGGCATGGCGCTTGCCGCCATGGGCCATGGCTACCCACACCGAACCCACCCGCCCCGGAGACTCCATCGACCTCAACGACGAAGCCGCGATGCGGCGTTGGGTCGATTACTTCGGCGTGACCATCTCCCAGCTGGAGGACGCGGTGCGCGCCGCGGGCAACGACGCGGAGGCCGTGAAACGGCACCTGCTGGAGCAGGGCAGCAGCGCCGGCGCAAGTTGAACCTGCGGGCCGCCGCACGTGCACTGGCGGCACTGGCACTGGTGCTGCTGGCCGGCGCGGCGCACGCGCAGCAGCCGGCAGGCGCGGCGTCGCGCGCCGGGCAGGCTCCGGAAGCCCACGCCGAAGTGGCCGTGGGCTCCAAGCGCTTCACGGAAAGCTACCTGCTGGGCGAGCTGGTCACGCAGTCGCTGCGGCGCGCCGGCATCGCGGCGGAGCACCGGCAGGGCCTGGGCAACACGGCCATCCTGGAGCAGGCGCTGTCCAGCGGCGCCGTGGACGTCTATCCGGAGTACACGGGCACCATCACGCGCGAGCTGCTGAAGCTGGAGGGAGCGCAGGCCGCCGTTTCGCTGGAGCAGCTCAATGCCCGGCTGGCGCCGCGCGGCCTGAAGGCGGCCGTGCCGCTGGGCTTCAACAACACCTACGCCCTGGCCCTGCGCGAGGACGACGCGCGGCGGCTGGGCGTGGCCTCCCTGTCCGACCTGGCCGCGCTGCCGCCCGCGCAGGCGGGCGCGCTGCGCCTGGGCCTGTCGCACGAGTTCCTGCAGCGCGCCGACGGCTGGCCGGGGCTGAGCCGCGCCTACGGGCTGCGCATGGCGCCCGGCGCCGGCCTGGACCACGGCCTGGCCTACCAGGCGCTGGCGCGCAAGCAGGTGGACGTGGTGGACGTCTACACCACCGACGCTCAGATCGAGCGGCTGCACCTGCGCGTGCTGCGCGACGACCGCAATTTCTTCCCCCGCTACGACGCGGTGCTGCTGATGCGCGCCTCGCTGGACGAGCGGCCGCTGGCCGCGGCGCTGCAGGGCCGCATCGACGAAGCGGCCATGACGGCCATGAACGCCCAGGCCGAGGTGGACGGCCGCGCCTTCGCCGACGTGGCGCGCGAGTTCCTGGACCGCGGCAGCGCCGCCGCCGCCTCGGCGCCGGCCGGCGCGCCCGCGTCGCCCCCGGGCTTCATGGCGCGGCTGCTGGCGCCGGACCTGGGCCGGCTGCTGCTGCAGCACCTGGCCATGGTGTTCGGCTCGGTGGCGATGGCCGTGGTGGTGGGCGTGCCGCTGGGCGTGCTGGCCCACCGGGTGAAGGCGCTCTCCGGGCTGGTGCTGGGCGCGGTGGGCGTGCTGCAAACGGTGCCGTCGCTGGCGCTGCTGGCCTTCTTGATCGCGCTGGTGGGCACGATAGGTTTCGTCCCAGCCTTGCTGGCGCTGTTCGTCTATGCGCTGCTGCCCATTGTCCGCAACACGCACGAGGGGCTGGCGGGCGTGCCGCAGGGGCTGCGCCTGGCCGGCGCGGCGCTGGGCCTGAAGCCGGCGCAGGTGCTGCGCTCGGTGGAGCTGCCGCTGGCGGCACCCGTGATGCTGGCGGGCATCAAGACGGCGGCCGTGATCAACGTGGGCACGGCCACCGTGGCGGCCTTCGTGGGCGCTGGCGGGCTGGGAGAGCGCATCGTCACGGGCCTGGCCATCAACGACCACGTCCAAACCCTGGCCGGCGCCGTGCCGGCCGCGGCGCTGGCGCTGGTGGTGGAAGCGGTGTTCGCGCTGCTGCAGCGGGGGGTGAGGCGAGGGGTTTGAAGGCGGGCCGGGTTCAGTGCAGGGCCCGCGCCGCCAGCTCCTGGGCGTGCGCGATCGCTGCTTCCGCCTCGTGCAGCGCCTGGCAGATGCCTTGCAGCGCACAGGCCGGCACGGCATCGCGCGCGGCGTCCGCACCCAGCACGGCCAGTTGCGCCTGCTCGCGCAGCGCGGCGATGCGCTGCAACAGGCAACGCGCTTCGTGCGCCGAAAGCTGCGGCAACGGATGCCGCGAGGCTTGCGCCGGCAACGGGCCCACGGCCGGCGCGTCGGCCGCGGGCCGGCCGGGCTCACCAGCCCACTGCAGGGGTTCGGCCAGGTTGCACATCACAAGGACTTCCCGGGGTTGATCGACAACGGCTTCAGACTACTGTCTTTTTATACATATGCGGACGGCATATGCATTGGGGTCCGCGCCAGGCGCCGCGGCGTCGCCACCTTGCCGAGATGGGGCCGGCGGACGGATGCGCAAGCCGTCCGCCGGCAAGCCGCTGCCCGCGGCGCCCCGCCTCAGCCGCCGTAGAGCTGCCGCGGCAGCCACAGGCCGATGCCGGGGAAGAGGTAGAGCAGGAAGATGGCCACGATCTGTATGCCCATGAAGGGCAGCATGCCCGCGAAGATCTGGTTGAGCGTCACGTGCCGCGGCGCCACGCCCTTCAGGTAGAAGGCGCTCATGGCCACGGGCGGGCTCAGGAAGGCCGTCTGCAGGTTCAGCGCCACCAGCAGGCCGAAGAACAGCGGGTCCACGCCGAAGTTGTCCAGCAGCGGAATGAAGATGGGCATGAAGATCACGATGATCTCCGTCCACTCCAGCGGCCAGCCCAGGATGAAGATGATCACCTGCGACAGCAGCATGAACTCCGTGCGGCTGAGGTTGAGCCCCATCACCCACTGCTCCACCAGCTCCTGGCCGCCGAGCAGCGCAAAGGCCGCCGAGAAGATGGCCGAGCCCACGAACAGCCAGCACACCATGGCGCTGGTCTTGGCCGTGAGGAAGACCGACTCCTTGACCACCTGCAGGTTCAGCCGCCCGTAGGCCGCCGCCAGCAGCGCGCCACCCAGCGCGCCCACGGCCGCGGCTTCGGTCGGCGTGGCCAGGCCGAACACGATGGAGCCCAGCACGGCCAGGATGAGGAGGAGCAGCGGGAAAAAGCTGCCCAGCAGCATCTTGAACACCTCCAGCCGCGCGAAGCTCAAGAGCGCATAGAACAGCAGCAGCGCCACGGCCAGCACGCCCAAGGTGATCCAGAAGCCGGCAGGCGCAGGCCGGGGCGCGGCGGCGTCGGCCCCCTCGCCCGCCGACGGCGCCGCGCCGGGCGGCTCGGCCAGGCCGGCTGAGCCGGAGGACGCATCCGCTCCCCCCAGGGCGCCTGGCGGCTCCTGCAGCCCGCCGGCGCCACTGCCGGGAGGCTCCTGCAAGGCGCCGCCGGAGGGCGGTTCCTGCAAGCCGCCCTCGGCCGGGGGCTCCTGCAGCGCGCCATCTGGCGGCGGCTCGGCCAAGCCGCCGCCGGCACTGCGCTCGGAGGGCTCTGCACCGATCTCCGTCAGCCCCGATCCGGCCTCCGCCGCCTGCGGCCGCGTCACGACGTCATGGCTCACCAGGGCCGCCGCCACGAACACCAGCGCCGGCAGCGCCGCCACCAGGCTTTGCCCAAGCAGGTAGCCCGTGGGCACGCCATGCGCGCGCCGGCCCTTGAGCGCGGCCAGCAACCCGGGCAGCACGTGGGCGTGCGGCGCGGCGCCGGCCTGCAGCAGCGGCGCGGGCAGCGCCACGGCGCGCTCCTGCGCGGACAGCGGGGGCGCCAGCGTCGGTTTGAGCTTGGCCACCAGGATGGTGTAGAGGATGTACAGCCCCGCCAGCATCAGCCCCGGAAAGAAGGCGCCCGCGTAGAGCTGCACCACCGACACGCCGGCCGTGGCGCCGTAGACGATGAGCAGCACCGAAGGCGGGATGAGGATGCCCAGGCAACCACCGGCCGTGATGACCCCGGCCGACAGCGGCACCGAGTAGCCCGCGCGCAGCATGGCCGGCAGCGCCAGCAGCCCCATGAGCGTCACCACCGCGCCCACGATGCCCGTGGCCGTGGCGAAGAGGGTGCAGGTCACGAGGGTGGCCACCGCCAGCGCCCCGGGCAGCCGCGCCAGCGCCAGGTGCAGGCTCTTGAACAGCTTCTCTATCAGGTTGGCCCGCTCCACCAGGTAGCCCATGAAGACGAAGAGCGGGATGGAGATGAGCACGTCGTTGCTCATCACCTTGTAGGCCGACTGCACCATGAGGTCCAGCGTCTTGGCCGTGTCGCGCTCGTAGGCCAGCCAGGTGAAGACCATGCCCATGCCCATGAGCGTGAAGGCGGTCGGAAAGCCCAGCATGATGGCCACCACCACCAGCGACAGCATCAGCAGGCCGATGTGGCCGTTGGTGATGCGCTCGGCCCCCACCAGCATGGCCACGGCACCGGCCCCGATGAGCGCCATCAGGCCGAAGCCGAACCACAGTTCCTTGCGCAGCTTCATCACGCGCCCTCCTGGCGTTGCGCCGGCGGCAGCACGGCGGCATCCGCCGCGGCAGCGCCGTCGGCCTGGACGCGCACCATCTCGCGCAGCTTGTCCACGTCCACCTCCTCCACGTCGCCGTCGCGCCGGGGCCAGCACCCTTCGCGCAGGCACAGCACGCAGCGCACGATCTCCACCACGCCCTGCAGCAGCAGGATGGCGCCGGCCAGCGGGATGACGAACTTGAACGGGTACAGCGGCAGCGCGTCGGCCGAGAAGGTCTGCTCGCGTATGGCCAGCGACTCGTGCGCGAACTGCCAGCCCGCCCACGTGAGCGCCACCACGCCGGGCAGGAAGAACAGCAGGTACAGCGTGAGGTCAATGGCCGCCTGCGTGCGCGGGCTGAAGAAGCCGTAGAGCACGTCGCCGCGCACGTGGCCGTTCTTGGACAGCGTGTAGGCGCCGGCCGTCATGAACAGCGTGCCATAGAGCATGATCTGCGCGTCCAGCACCCAGGCATGCGGCCTGTTGAGCACGTAACGGCTGAACACCTCCCAGCTGATGAGCAGCGTCAGGCCCACCGCCGTC
Source organism: Azohydromonas lata (assembly GCF_034427735.1). Taxonomy (NCBI): domain Bacteria; kingdom Pseudomonadati; phylum Pseudomonadota; class Betaproteobacteria; order Burkholderiales; family Sphaerotilaceae; genus Azohydromonas; species Azohydromonas lata. The sequence goes on along the minus strand of NZ_JAXOJX010000052.1, from coordinate 45,800 downwards.
CAGGCGAAGGCCTTGCCCACGAAGGTGGAGAACCGGTCCACCGCCAGCAATGCCTTTTGCATCGCATCCCCTTCGCTTGCCACAAAAGGAAGGGGCGCCTGCTGCAGGCGCCCCGGACTGTTACTGCCTCATGAGGAGAAGGCCGGGTTCAGGTCTTCTTGGGCTGGGTCTGCCCGGCGCCGCGGCCGAAGTAGTGGTTGTAGGCCATCCTGAAGTCCACGAGGTAGTCGCCCTGCCATTGGCCGGCGCGCTGCGCGAAGGCGCGCTGCGAGTCCAGCACGCGCTTGAACATCGGGTTCTCGGCGGACTTCTTCTCGATGACCTTGTCCCAGGCGGCGAGCTGCGCGCGCAGGATGGCGTCCGGCGTCTTGTAGAACTTCACGCCGGCCTTCTTGAGCTCCTCGTAGTCGCGCGAGTTGCGCTCCACGGCCTTCCAGCTCATGTCGGCGCTGGAGGCCTGCACGGCGTAGTCGATGATGGCCTTGAGCTCCGCGGGCAGCGCCTTGTACTTGGCGCCGTTGAAGAGGATCTCGAACTGCTCGCCGCTTTGGTGGAAGCTTTGCAGCATGCAGTTCTTGGCCACGTCGGGGAAGCCCAGGGCGCGGTCGGAGGACGCGTTGTTGAACTCGGCCGCGTCGATGAGGCCGCGGTCCAGCGCCGGGACGATCTCGCCGCCGGGCAGCGGGTTGACCGCCGCGCCCAGCTCGGTGAACACGTCCACGGCCAGGCCGACGGTGCGGAACTTCAGGCCCTTCATGTCCTCGGCCTTGGCCACGGGCTTCTTGAACCAGCCCAATGGTTGCGTGGGCATGGGTCCGTACATGAAGGAGACCACGTCCAGGTTGAGGCTCTTGTAGATCTCCTCCGCCAGGGCCTTTCCCCCGCCGTAGTAGTGCCAGGCCAGCACCATGTTGGGGTCCATGCCGAAGGCGGGACCCGACCCCCACAGGGCCAGCGCCGAGTTCTTGCCGTACCAGTAGGCGATGACGCCATGGCCGCCGTCCAGCGTGCCCTTGCTCACGGCGTCCAGCATCTGGAAGGCCGGCACCACCGAGCCCGCGGGCAGCACCTCGATCTTGAGGCGGCTGCCGGCCATGTCGTTCACCTTCTTGGAGAAGTCGTTGGCGTACTCGTGAAAAATGTCCTTGGCCGGCCACGTGCTCTGGAAGCGCAGCGTGGTGGTCTGCGCCCGCGACACCATGGGCGCGGCCATGGCGCCGGTGCCGACGGTGGCGGCCACGGCGTTCTTGATGAAACCGCGGCGCGGGGCCGCTTTGCTGGACTGCTGGCTCATGCTTGTCTCCTCGGTGGGGGTACAGCGCGATGCACTGGCTCGCGATGTGGGCCTGCACTATCGAAGCCGTAGGGCCCAGGCTTCAACCCATGCGCAGGCAACGGCCCCCGAGGCTCGCGATGCTCGCTGCGCTGCAGCAACACGGATGCGGGTCAGTCGGGAACCACGGCCGTGGCTTCCAGCTCCACCTTGGCTTTGTCCTCGATGAGCGCCACGACCTGCACCGCCGTCATGGCGATGTCGTAGTGGCCTATGAGCTCGCGAAAGGCCGCGCCTATGGCCGGCAGCGCGGCGAGGTACTCGCGCTTGTCGGTGACGTACCAGGTCATGCGCGCGAGGTGCGAGGGCTGCGCGCCGCCGGCCTGCAGCACGGCCACGATGTTGCGCAGCGCCTGTGTGGCCTGGACCGCGAAATCGTCGCTGGGGAATTGCTGCCGCTCATCCCAGCCGACCATGCCGGCCACGAAGACCATGCGGCCGCGCGCGGACACGCCGTTGGCGTAGCCCTTGGGACGCGGCCAGCCGGGGGGAAGCAGTGCGGACATGGCCGGCTCCTGTGAGGGGTTCATTCGGTACGCCCCAGGCGGAAGCGCTGCAGCTTGCCGGTGGCGGTGCGGGGCAGCGCCTCCAGGAAGGCGACGGCGCGCGGGTACTTGTAGGGCGCGATGGCTTGCTTCACGAAGTCCTGCAGCGCGCGGACCATGGCCGCGTCGGCCTGAAAGCCCGGCTGCAGCACCACGAAGGCTTTCACGAGCTGTCCGCGCTCGGCGTCCGGCACGCCGATGACGCCGCACTCGGCCACGGCGGGGTGGCTCAACAGCGCCGCTTCCACCTCCGGTGCGGCGATGTTGTAGCCGGCGCTGACGATGAGGTCGTCGGTGCGGGCGTGGAAGTGGAAATAGCCGTCGGCGTCCTGCGAGTAGGCGTCGCCCGTGTAGTTCCAGCCGTTGCGCACATAGCTGGCCTGGCGGGCGTCGGCGAGGTAGCGGCAGCCGGTGGGGCCCTTCACGCGCAAGCGGCCCACGGTGCCGGCGGGCACGGGCTGCTCCTCGTCGTCCACGATCTCGGCGCGGTAGCCCGGGACGACGACGCCCGTGGCGCCGGGGCGGGCGTGGGCCTCGTCGGCCGAGATGAAGATGTGCAGCAGCTCGGTGGTGCCTATGCCGTCGATGATCTCCAGCCCCGCGGCTTCGCGCCACTGCAGCCGCGTGGCCGCGGGCAGCGCCTCGCCGGCCGAGACGCACTTGCGCAGCCGCGTGCCGCGCAGCGCCTCGCCGTGCGCGGCCAGCGCGCGGTAGGAGGTGGGCGCGGTGAACAGCACCGTGGCGCCGAAGTCGCGGATGCCGTCCAGCAACTGCGCCGGCGCCGCCTTCTCCAGCAGCACGGTGCTGGCGCCTATGGACAGGGGAAAGAGCAGCAGCCCGCCCAGGCCGAAGGTGAAGGCCAGCGGCGGGCTGCCGATGAAGACGTCGTCCGCTTGCGCGCGGAGCATGTGCGGCGGCCAGCAGCGGCACACGGCCAGCAGGTCGCGGTGGAAGTGCATGGTGGCCTTGGGCACGCCGGTGGTGCCGGAGGTGAAGGCCAGCAGGCAGGTGTCGTCCGCGGCGGTGTCGACGTTGGCGAAGGCGCGGGGCTGGCGCTGCATGGCCTGCTCCAGCCCCTGCGGGTCGCGGGCGTTGGTGTTGAAGTGGCGGACGTGGCGCAGTTGCGGGCAGAGCTGGGCGGCGGCCATGAGCTCGCGCGCCAGCGCCGTGTCGCACAGGGCATGGCTGCACTGGGCGATGTCCAGCACGTCCTTGAGCTCCTTGGCGCGCAGCAGCGGCATGGTGGTGACGGCGATGCCCCCGGCCTTGATGACGCCGAACCAGCAGGCGGCCAGCATGGGGTTGTTGGCCGAGCGCAGCAGCACGCGGTTGCCGGGGACGAGGTCCAGCTCGTGCACGAGGACGTTGGCGATGCGGTCGGCCTGCTCCTGCAGGTCGCGGTAGGTCCAGATGAGGCCCGGCGCGCGCAGGCACACGCGCTCGCCGCGGCCCTCGGCCACGTGGCGGTCCAGCAGCTCCCAGGCGCAGTTCAGTTGCGCGGGAAACTCCAGCGCCGGCAGGTCGAAGACGAGCTCCGGCATGAGCGGCGGCGGCGGCAGCCGGTCGCGGGCGAAGGTGTCTAGGTGGGCACTGGGCATGGACATCCTCCTGGTGCGGAGTTGAATCGTCAGGGCGCCTGCACGGCGCGGACTTCGCGCAGCAGCTCCCGCGCGATGATGAGTTGCTGCACCTCCGAGGCGCCCTCGTAGATGCGCAGCGCGCGTATCTCGCGGTACAGCCGCTCCACCGCCACGCCGCTGACCACGCCCAGGCCGCCCCAGAGCTGCACCGCGGCGTCTATGACCTGCTGCGCGCCCTCGGTGGCGGCGAGCTTGGCCATGGCGGCTTCGCGCGTCACGTTCTGGCCCTGGTCGCGCTGCCAGGCGGCGCGGTAGGTCAGCAGCGCGGCGCTCTCAATCGTCAGCGCCATCTGCGCCAGCTTCGACTGCGTGAGCTGCAAGTCGGCCAGCACGCCGCCGAACAGGGGCCGCGTGGTGGCGCGAGTTAGAGCCTCGTCCAGCGCGCGCCGCGCGAAACCCAGCGCGGCGGCGGCCACCGAGGTGCGGAACACGTCCAGCGTGCGCATGGCCAGCTTGAAGCCCTCGCCCGCCGCGCCCAGGCGCTGCGAGGCCGGCACGCGGCAGCCCTCGAAGCGCAGCCGCGCCAGCGGGTGCGGCGCCATCACTTCGATGCGCTCGGCGATGTGAAAACCCGGCGTGCCCGCCTCCACGATGAAGGCCGAGATGCCGCGCGCGCCCGGGGCCTCGCCGCTGCGGGCGAAGACCACGTAGAAATCGGCGATGCCGCCGTTGGAGATCCATGTCTTCTCGCCGTCGAGCACATAGGCGTCACCTTCGGCCCGCGCCGCGCAGGACAGGGCCGCCACGTCCGACCCGGCGTCCGGCTCCGACAGCGCGAAGGCCGCGATCGCCTCCCCCGCCGCCACCGCCGGCAGCCAGCGCGCTTTTTGGGCCTCGGTGCCCGCCAGTGAGATGGCGCCGGAGCCCAGGCCCTGCATGGCGAAGGCGAAGTCGGCCAGGCCGCTGTGGCGGGCCAGCGTCTCGCGCAGCAGGCACACGGCGCGGGTGTCTATGGCGTCGCTGATGCCGCCCAGCGCGCGCCCGGCCACCGCGTGGCGCAGCCAGCCCGCCGCGCCGAGCTGCCGGACCAGCGCGCGGCAGGCGGCGTCCACGTCGGCGCCGTGATCGCCGGCGAGGTGCTGCGCGGCCCAGACGTCCAGCTCGCGCGCCAGGGCGCGGTGGCGGGGCTCGAAGAAGGGCCAGTCCAGGTAACGCGTGTCGGCCATGGAGACCCCTTCAATCGCCGCGGAACACCGGCTTCTCGCGCGCCACGAAAGCCTCGTAGGCACGCTTGAAATCCTGCGTGGCCATGCACAGGGCCTGCGCCTGGGCCTCGGCTTCTATGGCTTGGTCGATGCCCATGGACCACTCCTGGTGGAGCATGGTCTTGGTCATGCCGTTGGCGAAGGTTGGGCCGCGGACCAGCTCGCGCGCCAGCGCCTGCGCCTCGGCCAGCAAGGCGTCGGGGGCGGCGAGGCGATTGAAGAAGCCCCAGCGCTCGGCCTCCTCGCCGCCCAAGCTGCGCCCGGTGAACAGCAGCTCGCTCGCGCGCCCCTGGCCGATGAGGCGCGGCAGCAGCGCGCAGGCGCCCATGTCGCAACCGGCCAGGCCCACGCGGTTAAAGAGGAAAGCCGTCTTGGACCGGGCCGTGCCCAGCCGCAGGTCGCTGGCCATGGCGATGATGGCGCCCGCCCCCGCGCACACGCCGTCCACCGCCGCGATGACGGGCTGCGGACACGCGCGCAGCGCCTTCACCACTTCGCCGGTCATGCGCGTGAACATCAGCAGCTCCGGTGCCGGTAAATCCACCAGCGGGCCGATGATCTCGTGCACGTCGCCGCCGGAACAGAAGTTGTCGCCGGCGCCGGTGATGACGACGGCGTGCACGTCGGTCGCGTACTTCAGCCGGATGAACAGCTCGCGCAGCTCGGCGTAGGACTCGAAGGTCAGCGGGTTCTTGCGCGTTGGACGGTTGAGGGTGAGGGTGGCCACGCCCTCGCGCGCTTCCCACAGGAAGTGGCGCGCGTCGTAGCCGGCAAGCGCCAGGCGGTTGCCCGCGGCCAGGGCGGGATCGAGGGATTTACTCATCACCGCTCCTTGCGCGCGGCGGCGCGGGGGGAAACGTCGTCCTGCTCCGGCAGCGGCTCGCCGCCGTCGCCGGCCTCCTTGCCGGCCAGGTGCACGCGCAGCCGGCCCAACAGCTCATAGAGCGTGTCGCGGTGCGCAGGCTCGAAACCCTGGAACATGTCTATGAGCCAGCCCTCGTGCTCGGCGGCCATGGCCAGGAATTCCTCGCGGCCCTTGGGCGTGAGGCGCACCAGCAGCGAGCGGCGGTCCTGCGCATCGGCCACGCGCTCGACCCAGCCGTCGGCCACGAGCTGATCGGTGAGGCCCGTGACGTTGCCGCCCGTGACCATGAGGTAGCGCGAGAGCGCGCTCATGCGCAGGCCCTCGGGGCAGCGCTCCAGTTGCGCGAGGTAGTCGAAGCGCGGCAGCGTGGTGCCGAAGCGCTGGCGCAGCCGCACGCGCACGGCCTGCTCGATCTGCGTGCTGCACGAGAGCAGCCGCAGCCACAGCCGCACGGCGGAGTGGTCCTCCGGCGCGGCGCGGGCCTCGCGGCCTATGGCGTCCTCGCCCAGGGACTGCACCAGCTTGAAGTCCCGGACCTGGGTGACTGGATTCTTCATGGCGGCTCCCTCGTGAGTGCCTGCGGGCCGTGGTGACGCGTTCACATCACCTCCCCGCCGCTGATGGACAGCGACTGCCCGTTGACGCTGCCCGCGCCCGCTGTGCACAGCCAGGCCACGGCGTCCGCCACTTCCTGCGGCCGCACCAGCCGGCCCTGCGGGTTGTGGCGGGTGAATTCACGGCGCGCCGCCTCGGCGTCGCGCCCCGTGGTGGCGACGACCTTGGCGATGCTGTCGGTGAGCAGGTCCGTTTCGGTGAAGCCGGGGCAGACGGCGTTGACGGTGACGCCCTTGCTGCCCACCTCCAGCGCCAGCGAGCGCGTGAGGCCGATGACGCCGTGCTTGGCCGCCGCGTAGGCGCCCACGTAGGCGTAGCCGCGCTGCCCTGCCGTGCTGGCGACGTTGACGATGCGCCCCCACCCGCCGCGCAGCATGGCCGGCAGCGCGGCGCGGCAGCAATTGAACGTGCCGGTGAGGTTGACGGCCAGCATGCGCTGCCAAAGCTCATCGGTGGTTTTCACCAGCGGCGCGCTGGCGGCCTGGCCGGCGTTGTTGACGAGGACATGCACGTCCGCGCCCGCAGCTTCCAGCGCCTGCCAGGCGCGGGCGACGGAAGCCGCATCGGCCACGTCGCACACCAGCGTGCGCGCCTGGGCGACGCCCGGCAGCTCGCGGGCCAGCGCCTGCAGTGTGTCCTCATGCCGGCCCAGCAGCGTGAGCGTGGCGCCGTCGGCCGCCAGGCGGCGGGCGATGGCCGCGCCTATGCCGCGCGCCGCGCCCGTCACCAGCGCGTGCCGCCCGGCCAGCGGCAGCGCGCCGCTCACGGCCGGCTCCCTGGCGCCGCGGCGGCTTTCTCGCGGGCGAGGTTGGATTCCAGCTGGCGCTTGGCCGCCAGGTACTGCTTGGGCCAGGCGATCTCCGTGAAGCCGATCTTGGCCGCCTCCAGCAGCGTCCAGGCCGGGTTGGCGAGGTGCGGGCGGGCGACGGCGCAGAGGTCGGCGCGGCCGGCGGCGACGATGGAGTTCACGTGGTCGGCCTCGCTGATGGCGCCCACGGCCATGGTGGCGATGCCGGCCTCCTGCCGCACGCGGTCGGCAAAGGGCGTCTGGAACATGCGGCCGAAGGTGACGTGCTCGTCCTTGCTGACCTGGCCGGAGGAGACGTCCATCACGTCCGCGCCCGCGGCCTTGAAGGCGCGGGCGATGTCCACGGCCTCCGCGGGCGTGTTGCCGCCGGGCACCCAGTCGTGCGCGGAGATGCGCACGGACATGGGCAGGTGTGCAGGCCACGCCTCGCGCACGGCGCGGAACACCTCCAGCGGGTAGCGCAGGCGGTTCTCCAGCGGGCCGCCGTAGTCGTCCTCGCGCCGGTTGGTCAGCGGCGAGAGGAAGGAGGAGAGCAAATAGCCGTGCGCGCAGTGCAGCTCCAGCCAGTCGAAACCGGCGGCGGTGGCGCGGCGGGTGGCGGCGACGAAATCCTCGCGCACGCGGTCCATGTCTTCGCGCGTCATGGCGCGGGAGAACGGGCTCACGCCCGCGAGGTACTGCTGGGGCGAGGCGCTGATGAGCGGCCAGTTGGGTTCCGGGCCGTCCGCGGGCAAGGGAAGGTCGATGCCGTCCCAGGCGCGGCGGGTGGAGCCCTTGGCGCCGGCGTGGCCGAGCTGCATGGCGATCTTGGCGTCGCTGTTCGCGTGCACCCAATCCACGATGGCTTTCCAGGCTTCGCCCTGTTCGTCGTTCCACAGCCCGGGGCAGCCGGGGGTGATGCGTGCGTCGGGGCTGGTGCAGGTCATCTCCGCGCAGACCAGCGCCGCCCCGCCCATGGCGCGGGCGCCCAGGTGGACGAGGTGGTACGGGCCCGGCACGCCGTCCGCGCACGAGTACTGGGCCATGGGCGAGACCACCACCCGGTTCTTCAACTGGACCGACCTCACCTTGAAGGGCGTGAACATGGGCGGCACGGCGGGTTGATCCGCCGAGCGGTCCACGCCGGCGCGGGCGGCGAACCAGCGCTCGTAGCCCTCCAGCCAGGCCTTGTCGCGCAGGCGCAGGTTTTCGTGGCTGATGCGCTGGCTGCGGGTGAGCAGCGAGTACATGAACTGCTCCGGCGCCAGGTGGTCGCAGTAGCGGTCGCCGCAGACCTCGAACCACTCCATGGCGTTCCAGGCGGCGTTCTGCAGGCGCAGCGCCTCGACGCGGCGCGTCTCCTGCCACTGCTGCAGGGCCTGCGGGATGTGCTCCATGGTGTCGCCCAGATCGCGGAACTGGCGGGTGAGCTCGATGGCGTCCTCCAGCGCCAGCTTGGTGCCGGAGCCGATGGCGAAGTGGGCCGTGTGCACCGCGTCGCCCATGAGCGCGACGTAAGCGCCCTGCGGGTTGCGCAGCCACCATTGGGCGCAGGCCACCCTTTGAAAATTCAGCCAGGCCGAGCCGCGCAGGTGGCGGGCGTTGGAGAGCAGCTTTTCGCCCTGCAGCGTGTCGGCGAAGAGGCGCTCGCAGAAGGCGATGGAGGCGTCGGTGTCGGCGCGGTCCAGGGCGTGGGCGCGCCAGACGTGTTCGGGGCACTCGACGATGAAGGTGGAAGTCTGGTCGTCGAACTTGTAGATGTGGGCCTGGAACCAGCCGTGCTCGGTGCGCTGGAAGTCGAAGGTGAAGGCGTCGAACAGCCGTTTCGTGCCCAGCCAGATGTAGCGGTTGGGCCGGGTGACGATTTCCGGCTGGAAGGTGGACGCGTGGCGGGTGCGTATGCGGGAGTTGATGCCGTCGCAGGCGATGAGGAGGTCAGCGTCCGGGAACTCGGCGTCGGACTCCACCTCGCGCTCGAAGACCAGCTTCACGCCCACCTGCTCGCAGCGGGCCTGGAGGATGTTCAGGAGTTTTTTCCGCCCGATGCCGACGAAGCCGTGGCCGCCGCTGCGCAGGGTGCGGCCCTTGAAGCGCAGCTCGATGTCGTCCCAGTGGTTGAACGCCTGCTGGATGGTGGCGGCGGACTCGGCGTCCCACTGGCGCATGTTGTCCATGGTGGCGTCCGAGAAGACGACGCCCCAGCCGAAGGTGTCATAGGGGCGGTTGCGCTCCACGACGGTGACGTCATGGGCGGCGTTGAGCCGCTTCATCAGCAAGCCGAAGTACAGCCCCGCCGGGCCGCCGCCAACGCACACGATCTTCATTCGCCGCCCCTCCAACATCCGGTGCGGGCCGTGAGGCCGAAGCGGGAACTTTAGGGGTCAATTGTTTAGGCTTCAAGCAAATGGAAGCACTGAGGGAGGGGTAGGACGCTTCCCCGCCCGCTTGGCCTGCGCGTGCCCGGCCGCGCTCGCTGGGCGCCGTGCGCTGCGCTCGCATCCTGTTTCAAGCCAAGGTTCGGACCCACAACTTATTGTTGATGGGGTTTCGTTACCTTATGTTGTGCTGCAGTTTATTCATAAGATACTGAAACGGCAGTATTGGATTTTTATTCCTACGCCTTGATTTTCGTCTTTTGCAGCCACAAGCCCACAAGATATTTCCACTCATACACTACCGGCGCGTGCCCATATCTCACAAATCCGTCCTCAACTGCCAAATCTCCGGAAAAAGAACCACTTCCAGCATCTTCCTCAAATAACTCACACCCCCCGTCCCGCCGGTCCCGCGCTTCAGGCCGATGATGCGTTCCACCGTCGTGACATGCCGGAAGCGCCACAGTCGGAACGCGTCTTCCAGGTCGGTGAGTTTTTCGCCGAGCTGGTACAGCTCCCAGTGGTGCTCCGGGTCGCGATAGACCTCCAGCCACGCCGCCTCCACGCCCGCATCGGCTTGATAAGGCTGCGTCCAATCCCGCTCCAAATGTGAGGCCGGCACGTTCAGGCCGCGGCGCGCCATCAATTTCAGGGTCTCGTCGTAAATCGATGGCGAGCGCCAAGCCGTTTCCACCCGCGCATACAAATCAGGTTTATGGGCATGCGGCTTCAGCATCGCCGCATTCTTGTTGCCCAGCGCGAATTCGATGCAGCGGTATTGGGCGCTTTGAAACCCACTGGAGTTGGCTAAATAAGGCCGCATGGCGCTGTATTCCGGCGGCGTCATGGTGGAGAGCACCGTCCAGGCACTGACGAGTTGCTCCATGATCCGCGTCACCCGCGCCAGCATCTTGAAAGCGGGGCTCAATTCATCGCGGCGCACGCAATCGATGGCCGCTTCCAGCTCGTGCAGCAGCAGCTTCATCCACAACTCGCTGGTCTGGTGCTGGACGATGAACAAGAGCTCGTCGTGGGATTGGGACAGCGGCTGCTGCGCGTTCAGGATTTCGTCGAGGTGCAAATAGTCCCCGTAGCTCATGTCCCGGCTGAAATCCAGCTGCGCACCCTCCTCGGCGACGATGCGTTCGGTTTCACTCATGGCGGCTCCCGGTTCGTTGCGGCAATGGCCGCATCTTCGCCTGCCGGCTCGTGGGCGCCAACGCGGCGCCGGCCTCAGGCGGCCGGCGGCAACGGCAGGTCGATGCGGAAGGCCGTGCCCGCGCCGCGCTCCAGCAGCGTGAGCTGCGCGTCGATCTGCCGAGCCAGCGCGTGGATGATGCGCATGCCCAGACCCTTGGAGGCGGCGGGCTCGAAGCCTTCCGGCAGGCCGACGCCGTCATCCGCCACCAGCAGGCGCAGGCCCCCATCTTTGCGATGCACGTGCAACCGCACCGTGCCCCGGCCGTTCGGGAAGGCGTACTTCACCGCGTTGGTCAGCAGCTCGGAGAGCAGCAACGACAGCGGCACGGCCTGGTCCACGGCCAGGGTCACGGCCTCGCCGGACTGGAAATCCAGCGTGATGTGCTTGCCCTCGCCCAGGAGCCGCAAGGTGTCCTCGGCCATGCGGCGCAGCCAGTGGCCCAGGTCCAGCGAGCCGAGGCGGCCGGACTGGTACAGGGACAGGTGCAGCCGCGCCATCACGCCCACGCGGGCGCCGGCCTCGGCGATGGCGCGGCGCGCGTCCTCGTCCTGCACCGTGCGCAACTGCAGCGACAGCAGCGAGTTGATGATCTGCAGGTTGTTCTTGACGCGGTGATGCACCTCGTACAGCAGCGTGTCCTTGGCCTGCAGCGCCTCGGTGAGCGCGGCCTGCGCGGCCTTCTGCGCCGTGATGTCCAGGCTCACGCCCACCATGCGCTCCACGTGGCCGCAGCCGTCGCACACCACCTCGCCGCGGTTGAGCAGCCACACCTGGCGCCCGTCGGCATGCGCCAGCCGCATCTCCTGCTCGAAGCCGCCGCGCGTGGCCAGCGCTTTGGCCAGCGCCCCCTCCAGCGCCGGGCGGTCCCCGGGGTGCACGCGGGCCATGAAGGCCGCCGTGGGCAGAAAACCGTCTTCGGTCGGCTTCAGGCCCAGCAGCTCGAACATCTGCCGGTTCCAGTGCGAGCGCCCCTGCGCGGGCGACCACTCCCACACGCCCATGTCGCCGGCGGACAGCGCCAGGTCCAGCCGCAGTTGCGCCTGCGCGAGCTGGCGCTCGCGCTCCTGCAGCGACTCCAGCGCACGCACCTTGGCGTCGATGTCGTCCACCACCACCAGCGCGCCGGTGAGCGTGCCATCGGCGTCGCGTATGGGCGCGCCCAGCGCGCGCAGCCAGGCCATGTGGCCGCCCGGGCGCAGGTAGCGCATCTCCAGCGCGGGCCGCTCCTCGCCGGCCAGCACGCGCGCCAGCGGCTGCTCGGCGGGCGCCACGGGGCGGCCGTCCTCGTGGAAGGCGCCGTACTCGGCGTAGCCGGCCACGCCCTCCACGTTGAGCAGCGGGTGGCCCAGGATGTCTTCAATGCTGCGGTTGCCCTTGACGATGCGACCCGACGGCGCCTCGGCGATCACCACGCCCACGGGCAGCGCGTCCAGCACGGCACGCAGGTGCGCCTCGCTGGCGTCGCGGGCGCGCTCGGCGCGCCCGCGCTCCACCGCGCCCCACAGCCGCTCGCACACCTGCTCGGCCAGCGCGATGTCCACGTCGCTCCAGCCGCGCGGCTCGGGGTGGTGAATGAACAGCAGCGCCACCAGCCGCCCGTGTTTCACAAGCGGCACGTCCAGGATGCTGCGCGTGTGTATGCCGGCGTAGGCGGCCACCACGGCGGGGGCGCGGGTGCGGTCGTCCTCTTCCACATCGGCGATGGCCACGGTGCGCCCGGCGCGTATGTCGTCCACGAAGGCGACGCCGAAGTCCGGCAGCCGCCAGCGGCCGACCACGGACGGGATGCGCCCGTCGTTCCAGTCGTGGTGCACGGTGATGTAGGGCGGGTTGCCGTCGATCTCGCCGTAGCCGACCTGCGCGACGTCGAGGTGCCGGCCCAGCGCGGCGGTGGCGGCGTCCATCATGTCCTGCGGCTGCGCCAGATCGCGCAGCGCCTCGCTCACGGCCAGCATGAAGCTTGCGCGCTGCTCCTGCGCGGCCAGCGCCTGCTCGGCGCGCACCATCTCGTCCACGTCCACGGCGCTGCCCAGCCAGCCGCGCAGCGTGCCGTCGCCATCGAGCCGGGGAACGACGTTGACCAGGTGCCAGCGCCACTGGCCGTCGTAGCGGCGCACCCGGCGCCGCGAGGCATGGGCGCGGCCGGCCTGCAGGTTGCGCTGCCAGTCGGCGTGGCCGGCCCGCATGTCCTGCGCGTGCACCACGCGCACCCAGCCGCGGCCGGACAGCTCCTGCGCCGACAGCCCCGTGTAGCGCTCCCAGCCCGCGCTGGACCACAGGCGCTGCCCCGCCGCATCGGTCTCGAAGGTCAGCGTGGGCAGGGCATCCGCTATGGCCCGATACCTGTCGGGTGCAGGGGAAACCGCCCCACCGGGGGCTGCGGCACCACGCTCGTCGTCCTCCAGGGGGTGGCTCAGCAGGGGCGCGGCGTAATGCATGGACACGGGAAAATGCCAGGACAAGACAGCCTAGCGCCTGAGCCTTCCGCCACATTGACAAAAGTGACGGCCGGCGCGGATTGCGTCACATCCTGGTACCCGTTACCCCTTGCAACGGCCCGTGGAATGCCTCAGCTCAGCAGGGCCTTGACCAGGTCGAGCTGGCGCTCCGGCACGCCGCCGTCCAGGCGCAGGCTGGCTTCCACGCGCTGCAGGTGCTCGTTCATGCAGGCCACGGCCGCGGCGGTGTCGCCGCGGCGGCACACGCGCAGCAGTTCCTCGTGCTCGTCGCTGGAGCAGTGCGGGTCGTTGGTGGAGGGGTAGAGCATGGCGATGAGCGAGCTGCGCGCCACCATCTCGCGCACCAGCTCCGTGAGCGTCACGTTGCCCGTGCACTCGGCCATCTCGACGTGGAAGTCGCCCAGCAGCTTCTCGCGCGCGCTGCCCACGCTGGTGCGGGGCTCCAGCGTCGTGCGCTCGATGTGGATGTGCTGCTGCAGCCGCTCGAAGTCGCGCGGGCGGGCCTGGGCCACGAAGAGGCGCACCACCTCGGCCTCCAGCACGCGGCGCACCGCGAACACCTCGCGCGCCTCCTGCACGCTGGGCTTGCTCACCAGCGCGCCCTTGTCCGGGACGATCTGGATGAGCTTGTCGCGCGAGAGCGTGAGCAGCGCGGCGCGTATCTTGGTGCGGCTCACGCCGTAGACCTTGCCCAGCGCCTCCTCGCGCAGCCGGGTGCCGGGGGGCAGGCGCTTTTCGACGATGGCGGTGGCGATGTCCTGCGCGATCTCCTCGGCGCTGACGCTGCGCTGCCCGGCCGCGGCCGCGCTTGGGCCGTCAGCGTCGCCGCCGTCGGCCTCGGGGGGGATGGCGCCGGCGGCGGTGGCCTCGTCCGTGGCGGGCGCGGAGGCGGGGGTGGATCGCTTCTTGGTGGGCATGGCCCAAATTTTAGGCAGCAGCCCCGCCCGGCCACCCTGACGGCGCTCAGGCCGCCAGCGGGTCTTGCGAGGGCAAGGTGAAACCTTCGAGCAGGCCGCGCAGCGGCTTGGCGATCGGCGCGGCCAGCTCGCCGCGCTTGGAGGTGTGCAGGCCCAGGGCGGCCAGCGACTCCACGAGCTGCACGGCCGCGGCCACGCCGTCCACCACCGGCACGCCCAGGGCCTGGGAGAGCTCGCGGCAGAGGTCGGCCATGCCGGCGCAGCCCAGGACGATGACGTCGCAGCCGTCCTCGGCCAGCGCGCGGCGGCACTCGTCCAGCACGCGCTGGCGGGCGTTGGAGCCGGGCACCTCCAGCTCCAGCACGGGCAGCTCGCAGGCGCGCACGTTGGCGCAGAAGCGCTTCATGCCGTAGCGCTCGGCCAGGTGCCAGGCCTGGCCGCGGGTGCGGTCCAGCGTGGTGACCACGCTGAAGGAAGCGCCGATGAGGCTGGCCACGTGCATGGCGGCCTCGGCGATGCCCACCACCGGCGCGCGCGCCAGCTCGCGCGCCGCAAGCAGCCCGGGGTCGCCGAAGCAGGCGATGACGTAGCCGTCCATGCCCGCGCGCTCGCCCGCGGCGATCTCCTGCAGCAGCCCCGGCACGGCCAGGGCCTCGTCGTAATGGCTCTCTATGGACACCGGGCCCATGGCCGGGTTGACGGCGATGATGTCGGTGCCCGGCCGCGCCACGGCGCGGGCCGCCGCGCCGATCTTGGCCGTCATGCCGGCCGTCGTGTTGGGGTTGATGATCTTCAGTTTCATGGGGGTGCTTGCGGGTTGCGCTGGGCGCTTGGGGAGCAAGGGCCGCCGGGGCAGCCCTTGCAGGTCACACGGGTCTCAGCGTTGCTTGCTCAACAGCGCGTGGAAGACGAAACCCAGGCCGGTGCCTATGAACCAGGCGTAGTTGGCGGCGCCGCGCCAGTCGGGGACGATCACGCACAGCATGGGGATCAGGGCGGACGGCACCAGGGCCATCACCGCGCGGCGGTTCACGCCGTTCTGGTACCAGTAGCGGCCCTGGGGGCTGAGCGTGTAGAGGTCATCGACGTGCACCTGCTGCTTCTGCACCAGGTAGTAGTCGGCGATGAGGATGCCGAACAGCGGGCCGATGAAGGCGCCCAGGATGTCCAGCGTGTAGTGGATGACCTCGGGGTTGTTGTAGAGGTTCCAGGGCGTGATGAACACGGAGCCGACCGCGGCGATCATGCCGCCGGTGCGCCAGCTGATCTTCTGCGGGTTGCAGTTGGAGAAGTCGAAGGCCGGCGAGACGAAGTTGGCGACGATGTTGATGCCGATGGTGGCGACCATGAAGGTCAGCGCGCCCAGGACGACGGCGGTGGTGCTGTCGATCTTGCTGACCGTGTGCACGGGGTCGGTGATCAACTCCCCGAACACCGGCAGCGTGGCGGCGGTGGTGACGACGGTGAGCAGCGAGAAGAACACGAAGTTCACCGGCAGGCCCCAGAAGTTGCCCTTCTTCACCGCGTCGAAATGCTTGCCGTAGCGGGAGAAGTCGCCGAAGTTGAGCATGGGGCCGCTGAAGTAGCTCACCACCAGGGCGATGGCCGAGAGCATCACCGGCAGCGCGTCCCAGCCCTGGAACTTCACGCCGCCCAGGTTCATGTTGATGTTGTCCCAGCCGGCCTTCCACACCAGCCAGCCGCACAGCACGGCCATGACGACGTAGACGGCGGGGCCGGCCCAGTCGATGAACTTGCGGATGGACTCCATGCCGTGCCAGAACACGAAGGCCTGCAGCGTCCACATCACCATGAAGGCGACCCAGCCCAGCGTGGACAGGCCCACGAAGCCGTGCTGCTGCACGTCGGCGTAGGGCGCGAGGTGGGGGAAGAAGTGCAACGCCAGCACCATGAAGGCGGCGGAGGCGAGGTAGGTCTGGATGCCGTACCAGGCCACGGCGATGAGGCCGCGGATGACGGCGGGGATGTTGGCGCCCAGCACGCCGAAGGAGGCACGGCAGATGACGGGGTACGGCGTGCCCGTGACCTGGCTGGGCTTGGCCACGAGGTTGCAGAAGAACTGGACGATGCAGATGCCCACCAGCAGCGCCACCAGCACCTGCCAGCTGGAGAGGCCCAGCGCGAACAGGCTGCCCGCGGTGATGTAGCCGCCGACGCTGTGCACGTCGGACATCCAGAAGGCAAAGATGTTGTATTGGCCCCAGGTCTGGCGCTTCAGCGGCGCCAGGTCCTCGTTGGTCAGCCGCGGGTCGTAACCCGGCTTGATGAGCGCATTGGATTCCTCGGTGTGCGCCGGCCCCGCCTGGGCCGTGGCGCTGACGCCGGTGGCGATCGTGTTCATGCTGTCTCCATCGCTTGTAGTGGTCTCGTGACGGCTTCGATGCCGCGGCGACGCGTGGTGCCTTCCGCAGATCGTGCACCTATTTTGTATACATAAATCGCGACAAACAAGTGAAGAATGGGGGGCGGCACCCCGGGGTTTCACGGATGGTGGGAGAAGGCCGCCCGCGGCGGGCGGCAGGAGCGCCGAGGCTGACGCTCAGTGCGAAATCACAGGCCCAGCCGAGCGGCGAGCCATCGGCACACCGGGCTGGCCGCGTCCTCCAGCCCGTGGATCACGGTGAAGTGGTGCGTATCGGCCACGGGGGACAGCTCCACCTCGTTGCCCGCCCGCCGCCACGCTTCGGCGAACTCGATGGACTGCCGCGCGAACTCGCTGGACTCCAGCGCGCCCCAGGTCACCCACGCGGGCGTGGCGCAGGAACGAACCAGCCGCGTGGGCGAGTTGCGGCGGATGACGCCCTCGTCCAACTGGATCATGGGCTGCAGGTAGCTCCAGCGCAGGGGCTCCAGCTCGTAGAGGCCGCTGAACAGCAGCGCGCCGGCCAGCGGGTCTTCCGGCAGCCCGTAGTCGCGCGCCCAGGGAGCGAGCAGGCTCATGGCGGCCAGGTGCCCGCCCGCGGAATGCCCGCCCACGGCCACGCGCGACGGGTCGCCGCCGTACTGGCCGATGTTGCGCAGCACCCAGGCCACGGCCGCGCGGGTCTGGCGGGTGATCTCGTCGATGCTGACCTGCGGGCACAGCGCGTAATTCACCACCACGGTGGTGATGCCCAACGCCTGCGGGCCCAGGGCCACGCCGCTGAAATCGCCCGCGCTCAAGGCCCGCCAGTAGCCGCCGTGTATGAACACGAACACCGGCGCGTCGGCCTGGGCGGCGGGGAAGATGTCCAGCGTCTCGGCCAGCGTCGGCCCGTAGGGCACGTTCAGCACGTTGGGCAGCTTCTCGCGCGCTTGGCGGCTGGTCTCCACGTAGTGCCGCATCTCGGCCGCGGGGTCGTCCACGCCCAGCGAGGGGTTGTACTGGCCGTCGATCTCGGCCTGGGTGGCGAAGTTGCGGTAGAGCTTGGGCGATGCGGTCATGGGCAGGTGGGCGGATGGGCGGGTTGGTGGCGGGGGCAACGAAAGGGCAGCTCAGCCGGCGTCGCGGGGCTTGTCGCTGCGGCGCATGCCCTCGATCAGCGGACCGAGGATGTCCACCGGCAGCGGGAACACGATGGTGGAGTTCTTGTCCGCCGCGATCACCGTGAGCGTTTCCAGGTAGCGCAACTGCAGCGCCTGCGGCTGGCGGCCCAGGATCTCGGCGGCCTGCGCGAGCTGCTGCGAGGCCTGCAATTCGCCCTCGGCGTGTATGACCTTGGCGCGGCGCTCGCGCTCGGCCTCGGCCTGGCGGGCGATGGCGCGCACCATGGACTCACCCAGGTCCACGTGCTTGATCTCGACGTTGGTCACCTTGATGCCCCAGCTGTCGGTCTGGGCGTCCAGGATCTTCTGGATGTCCAGGTTCAGCCGCTCGCGTTCGGAGAGCAGTTCGTCCAGCTCGTGCTTGCCCAGCACGGCGCGCAGCGTGGTCTGCGCGAGCTGGCTGGTGGCGCCCAGGTAGTTCTCGACCTGGATGATGGCCCGGTCCGGCTGCACCACCTGGAAGTACAGCACCGCGTTGACCTTCACCGAAACGTTGTCGCGGGTGATGATGTCCTGCGACGGCACGTCGATCACGCGCACGCGCAGGTCCACCTTGACCATCTGCTGCAAGCCGGGGATGAGGATGACCAGCCCCGGCCCCTTCACGCTCCAGAAGCGGCCCAGCTGGAACACCACACCGCGCTCGTACTCGCGCAGGATGCGCAGCGAGTTCACCAGCAGCACCACCAGCGCAAAGCCCGCCAGCACCAGAAAGCCCGTGGGCAGCAGATCGCTCATGTCCTCACCTCTCCTTGTGGGTCGTGATCCTTGGGCGCCTCAACCGGCCGTACCAGCAGCGTGAGGCCGTCCTGGCCGGTGACACGCAGCGGCTGGCCGGGCCATAGACCGGCCACGCCGCGCACGCGCCAGGGCGTGCCGGCCACGCGGGCCCAGCCAGCGTCGCCGTCCACTTCCAGCAGCTCGCCCGGCTCGCCCATGAGCACCGCCGTGCCGCCCACCTGCGGGCGGCGGCGCGTGCGCAGCGCCAGCATGGCCACGCCGCCTATGAAGGCGGCGGAGGTGAGCATGAGCACGGCGATCAGCGTCCAGGGGATGGCCAAGCCGGGCACCTCGCCGTCGGTGAGCAGGGCCGCGCCCAGGCCGAAGGCGGCCAGGCCGCCCAAGCCGAGCACGCCGAAGCTGGGGACGAACACCTCGGCCGCCAGCAGCGCCAGGCCCAGCAGCACCAGCGCCAGCCCGGCGTGGTTGATGGGCAGCATCTGCAGCCCAAACAGGCCCAGCAGCAGCGACACGCCGCCCACCACGCCGGGCAGGACGAAGCCGGGGTTGGCGAACTCGAACACCAGGCCGTAGAGGCCAATGGTCATCAGCGCCAGCGCGACGCTGGGGTCGCTCAAGCTCTCCAGCAGCTCGTCCCGCCAGCCGGGCTGCAGGGCCTTGACCGGCGCATGGGCGGTGGCCAGGGTCACGCGGCGCTCGCCCACGGTGAGGGTGCGGCCGTCCAGGCGGCGCAGCAGCGTGGGCAGGTCGTCGGCGACGAGGTCGATGACGCCCTGCGCCAGCGCCTGGCGCGCGTCCAGGCTGGCGGCGTCGCGCACGGCGCGCTCGGCCCAATCGGCATTGCGCCCGCGCAGTTGCGCCAGGCCGCGGATGTAGGCCACGGCGTCGTTGACGCGCTTGGCGGCCATGGCGTCCTGGGGCGCCGAAGCGGCCTGCGGCGCCGCCCCGCCGGGGCCGACCGCCACCGGCGTGGCCGCGCCCAAGTTCGTCGCCGGTGCCATGGCGGCCACGTGCGCCGCATAAAGGATGTAGGTGCCGGCGCTGGCCGCCCGCGCGCCCTGCGGGGCCACGAACACCGCGACCGGCACGGGCGAGGCCAGCAGGCGCTTGATCACGTCGCGCATGGACTTGTCCAGGCCGCCCGGCGTGTCCAGTTGCAGCACCAGCAGCGCGGCGCGCTCCTGCTCGGCCTGCTTGAGCGCGCGCTCGAAGCGCAGGGCCGTCGCGGGGCCGATGGCGCCGGAGACGGTGAGCAGCAGCACCGGCGCCGGCCCCGGTGCGGAGGCAGGAGCGGACGCATCGGCCAGCGCGCGCCACGCGCCGGCCAGGCCGAGCGCGAGCGCCAGGCCGTACAGCCACGGGCGAAGCCACTTCATGCCGGGGATGCTACGCGCCGGCTCCCGGCCCGGCGAGGAACGCGGGCGATGGCCGCGCCGCCCCGCGCAGGACCCTGGGCCCGGGAATGGCCCTTGCCGATCACCCAGTCCCGGGCTGCGGCCCACCCCAGCAGGAAACCACAACCATGAGCCAGGACCAGCACACCGACCACGCCTCGCACGACGGGCACGACCCGGCCAACATCGCCAAGCTGTGGAAGATGATCAAGGACATGCGCTTCGGCATGTTCACCACGCGGCACGAGAACGGCCACCTGCACTCGCGCCCCATGACCACGCAAAACCGCGGCACCGACACGGACGACGTGCTGTGGTTCTTCATGTCGCGCAGCAGCGAGCCCTGCGCCGACCTGCAGCGCGACGCACAGGTCAACGTGGCCTACGCCGACCCGTCCAGCGACACCTACGTCTCCGTGGCCGGCACGGCCGAGCTGGTGGAGGACGCCGGGCGCAAGCGCACGCTGTGGAACACCGCCACCGAGGCCTGGTTCCCCAACGGCCCGGACGACCCCGACGTGGCCCTGGTGCGCGTGCGCATCACCCACGCCGAGTACTGGGACGTGCACGAGAGCAAGGCCGTGCAGCTCTTGAAGATGGCCCGCTCCGCCGTCACCGGGCATCCGCCCAAGGACATGGGGGAGTACGGGCAGGTGCGCATGCATTGAGGGCGCTGGGGCGCCTTGGCATATCGCAAGCCAAGGCGCCTCGCACCCTACTTCGTCATTCCCCCAACGCCGCCGCCGCGCCCAGCAGCGCCGGCTGCGGCGCGCGGATCAAGAAAGTCGGAATGCGCTCCAGGTAGCCCGCAAACCGCCCCTTGGCTTCAAAGGCGGCGCGCAGCGGCGAGCGGCGAAGCAGATAGTCCTCGCCGAAGCGGCCCAGGATGCCGCCGCCGAAATACACGCCGCCGCGCGCGCCCAGCGTCAGCGCCAGGTTGCCCGCCACGCTGCCCAGCAGGCTGCAAAACGTGTCCACCGCCTCGGCGCACTGCGCGTCCGTGCCCGCCAACCCACGCTCGCACACCTGGGCGGCGGTGAGCGGCTGCGGCATCACGCCGTCCAGCCTGGCAATCGCGCGGTACAGGTTTTCCAGCCCCATGCCGGAAATCAGCCGCTCGGCCGAGACGTGCCGGTGCTCGGACCACGTGGCGCGCAGGATGTCCGCCTCGCGCGGGCCGCCGGGCGCCAGCGTCGCGTGCCCGCCCTCGCCCGCCACGGCCACCCATTCGCCGCCGCGTGAGCGCACGAGAGAAGACACGCCCAAGCCTGTCCCCGGCCCAAGCAGCACGCAAGGCGCCAAGGCGTCCGGCGCGCCGCCGCCCAAGTGCAGCAGGTCTTGCGGCTGAAACGCCGGCACGGCGTGCGCCATGGCCTCCCAGTCGTTGAGCATGAGCAGCCGCCGCAGGCCCAGGCGCTGCCGCGTGGCCTCGATGGAGAACTGCCAGCGGCTGTTGGTCATGCGCAGCCCGTCGCCCTGCACGGCACAGGCGATGGCCACGGCCGCTTCGACAGGACGTTCCGGAAATCCGTGCAGGCTTTCCAAATAGGTTTCGACCGCCGAGGCCAGGTCCGGGTGGTCCGTCGTTGCCAGCGTGCGCTGCATCTGCGGCAGGCCGCGCGCACCGCGCACCAGTGCGAAACGGGCATTGGTGCCGCCCACGTCGCCCACCAGGCGCAGCGGCCCCAAGTCGGACGGCTCAACGGACGGCAGGACGGCACCGGCAGGCGACGGCGCAAGAGCGGGAATAGGAAGCATCGGAACAAGCGACGTGAACGCGATGCCTAAATTATTAATGCTTCATTAATAAATGAACACGGGTTAAACCCGCAGGCGTGCCGCCTCGCTGCGCTATGCCGCCGCGCCCGCGTCCAGCGGCAGCCGCACCACCACGCGCAACCCGCCCGCGGCGCCGTCCGCCAGCTCCACCTGGCCCGCGTGGCGCTCGATGATTTCCTTGACGATGGCCAGCCCCAGGCCGCAACCGTCGCCCGTGGTCGTGCCGCGCACGAAACGCTCAAAGACGCGCTCGCGCTCCGCGGCCGGGATGCCCGGCCCGTTGTCCTCCACCTCGGCCACCGCCTGCCCGCCTTCGCGGCGCACGCGCACCGTCACTTCCGAGCCGCGCCCGGCGTAGCGGATGGCGTTGTCGATGAGGTTGCTCAGCGCCTCGCGCAGCAGCAGCGCATTGGCGCGCACGGGCACGGCGTCGCCGTCTTCCTCCAGCGCCGGGTCCAGGCCGAGGTCCACGCCGGCGCGCAGGGCGCGCGGGACCAGCTCCGCCGTCAGCTCCCGCGCCAGTTGCCGCAAGTCGAAGGCGCTGCGGTCCTGCACCAAGGCGGATTCGGGCTCGGCCCGCGCCAGCGTCAGCAGTTGATTGACCAGATGCGCGCTGCGCGTGGCGCTCTGGTGCACGCGCTCCAGCCGCGAGCGCAGCTCGGCGTCCGTGCAGCCCTGCAGCGCGAGTTCCGTCTGGCTCTTGAGCCCTGCCAGTGGCGTGCGCAACTGGTGGGCGGCGTCGCCTATGAAGCGCTTTTGCGCCGCCACGTTGCGCCGCGCCGCGCCCAGCAGCTCATTCAAGGCCCGCGCAAGCGACTGCAGCTCGCGCGGCGCCTGCTCGATGTGCAGCGGCGCCAGATCAGTGGGCGCACGGCTTTCCACCTCCCCGCGCAGCCGCGCCAGCGGTGCCAGGCCCGCGCGTATGCCCGCCCACACGATCATGGTCATGAGCACGATCAGGGCGGACAGCGGCAGCAGCGTGTCCACCAGGATGCTGCGCGCCAGCTCCTCCCGGTTGGCGCTGCTGCGCGCCACCTGCACCAGCATCAGCTGCCGCGGCGAGTCCTCCGTGGCGTAGGACAAGTACAGCGCCGCCACGCGCACAGGCTGCGCCGGGCGCGGCGACGAGGCGTCATCCGCCATGCGGCCGTCGTAGAAGTATGGCACGTTCAGGCGCGGCTCCTGCAGCGCGGGCGGCTGCGGCAGCGTGCGGCTGCCCAGGATGAACTGCCCCGGCGGCGTGCTCACCATGTAGTAGATGCGGTCGTCGGGGTCGGCCTCCAGCACGTCCTGCGCGGCGCGTGGGAAGTCGATCAGCAAGCCGTTTTCCATCGGCTTTATTTGCCGCGCCAGCGCGCGCGTGGCCTGCGAGAGGCTGTCGTCGATGGCGCGGTTGGCGTAGCCCGCGGCCAGCCGGTAGGTGGCAAAGCCGCCCGCGATCCACAGCACCAGTTGCGGCAGCAGCAGCCACAGCAGCAACTGCCGCTGCAGCGACAAGCCCCCGGCGTTGAAGCCGCGCAGCAGGCGTTTGAGCGGGGAAAACACGGGTGATGCGCCCCGGTGAAACAACGGTACGGGTGCGGTGCTTCAGCCGCGCGGCGCCTCGCCGCTTTCCAGCAGATAGCCCAGGCCGCGCACGGTGCGGATGCTCAGGCCCGACCCTTCGAGCTTGCGGCGCAGGCGGTGGATGTAGACCTCTATGGAGTTGCCCGCGGCGCCCGCGCCGCCCGCGCTACCCGCCTCGCCGCCGTCGCCGCTCCAGGCCTGCGTGATCTGCTCCTTGGTCAGCACCTGGTCCCGGTGCGTGCTCAACTGCTCCAGCAAGGTCCACTCGCGCGGGCTGAGCTCCAGCGGCTCGCCGGCCACGCTGGCGCGGCGAGCCTGCGGCTCCAGCAACAGGCGCCCAAGCGTGCTGGCCGCGGGCGCGGCCTGCGACGCGGCCTGCGAGCGCCGCAGCAGCACGCGCAGCCGCGCTTCCAGCTCGGGAAAATCAAAGGGTTTCGTGAGGTAGTCCTCCGCCCCGGCGTTGAGCACCGTGACGCGGCTTTCCAGGTCGTCCAGCGCGGTGAGCACCAGCACGGGGAAGCTGGGCTTGGCCGCGTGCACGCGCTTGAGCACGCTCAGCCCGTCCAGCATGGGCAGGCCCAGGTCCAGGATGGCCAGATCAAAGGATTGCCGCAGCAGCAGGTATTCCGCCACCGCGCCGTTTTCCACATGTTCGACGTCAAAGCCCACCTGGCGCAGTTGCGCCGACAGCGCATCGGCCAGCAAGGCATCGTCTTCCGCAAGCAGGAGTCGCATGGCCGAAGCTTAACGGCACATTGCACCCTTCACGGCCCGCGCACCGCCTTGCACGCCGGCACGGCGCGCCTTCAGGGTTTAACCTCATATTAAGACATTAACGTCACATTAATACTTGCATCCAACGCAGCCGCAGCAGGCCGCGTGCAGTGCAACCATCAAGCCGGATGCAACAACCGGCGCCCGCAAGGAGACTTCCCCATGACCACCCACCGCCCCACCCCGCGCCGCGCCCTGCTGGCCGTTGCGGCGACTGCCGCCACCATGGCGCTTTGCGGCGCGGCCCGCGCCGGCGAGGTCGAGGTGCTGCACTACTGGACCAGCGGCAGCGAGGCCAAGGCCGCCGCGGCGCTGAAGTCCATGCTGCAGGCCAAGGGCCACACCTGGCGCGACTTCGCCGTGGCCGGCGGTGGCGGCGACTCGGCGATGACCGTCCTGAAATCCCGCGTGGTGTCGGGCAACGCCCCGGCCGCCGGCCAGATCAAGGGGCCGTCCCTGCAGGAATGGGCCGCCGAGGGCGTGCTGGCCAGTATCGACGACGTGGCCAAGGCCGAGAAGTGGGACAGCCTGCTGCCCAAGCAGATCGCCGACGTCATGAAATACAAGGGCAGCTACGTCGCCGCCCCGCTCAACGTGCACCGCGTCAACTGGCTCTACGCCAACCCCGAGGTGCTCAAGAAGGCCGGCGCCAAGCTGCCGGCCAACTGGGACGAGTTCTTCACCACGGCCGAGGCGCTGAAGAAGGCCGGCGTGATCCCGCTGGCCCACGGCGGCCAGAACTGGCAGGACTTCACCATCTTCGAGAGCGTCGCGCTCGGCCTGGGCGGCGTGGACTTCTACCGCAAGGCGCTGGTGCAACTCGACGCGGCCACGCTCAACGGGCCGACCATGGAGAAGGTGCTCACCACCTTCCGCCGCATCAAGGGCTACACCGACAAGAACGCCCCGGGCCGCGACTGGAACCTGGCCACCGGCATGGTGGTCAAGGGCGAGGCCGGCATGCAGCTCATGGGCGATTGGGCCAAGGGCGAGTTCATGGCTGCGGGCAAGCAGCCGGGCAAGGATTTCGTCTGCACGGCCGCCCCCGGCAGCGCGGGCGCCTTTACCTTCAACGTGGACTCGCTGGCCATGTTCAAGGTCAAGGGCGACGACAAGGTCAAGGCCCAGAAGGACCTGGCCGCGGCCGTGATGTCGCCGCAGTTCCAGGAGGCCTTCAACATCAACAAGGGCTCCATCCCCGTGCGCATGAACATGGACCTCTCCAAGTTCGACGACTGCGCCAAGGCCTCCGCCAAGGACTTCGCCGCCAGCGCCCAGGCCGGCACCCTGGTGCCCAGCATCGCCCACGGCATGGCCGTGCCGGCATCGGTCGAAGGCGCCATCAAGGACGTCGTGAGCCAGTTCTGGAACAACGACCGCATGACGCCCAAGGAAGCCATGTCGCGCCTGGCCGCCGCCGCCAAGAGCAGCTGACCAACGCCCGCGGCCGCGCCTGACGCGGCCGCCTGAATTTCCCCACCCGTCGTCGGCGCCCCCCCAGCGCACCGGCCCGTTGAAACCTGCGCCGCGCGCGCCGGGTGGGGCCCTCTCACGCCCAATGAATCCATTGGGCTCCACCAAGAGGCTTGCATGTCCGCCCCTTCCAACCTGCGCACGCCGTGGCTGCCCAAGCTGGTGATCGCGCCCGGCTTCGCGCTGTCCTTCGTGTTCATCTACGGCTTCATGGCCTGGAACGGCTACCTGTCGCTCACGGGCTCGCGGCTGCTGCCCAACTACGAGCTCCAGGGCCTGGACCAGTACGTGGCCCTGTTCCACAACGAGCGCTTCCACGTGGCGCTGACCAACATGGCGGTGTTCGGCGGCCTCTTCATCGCCGGCGCCATGGGCCTTGGCCTGCTGCTGGCCATCCTGCTGGACCAGAAGGTGCGCGCCGAAGGCGTGCTGCGCACCGTCTACCTCTACCCGATGGCGATCTCCTTCATCGTCACCGGCACCGCGTGGAAATGGATGCTCAACCCCGGCCTGGGCCTGGAGCGCACGGTGCAGCAGTGGGGTTGGGAATCTTTCAGCTTCGGCTGGCTGGTGGACCCGGACAAGGCCATCTACTGCATCGCCATCGCCGGCGTGTGGCAGGCCGCGGGCTTCGTGATGGCGCTGTTCCTGGCCGCGCTGCGCGGCATCGACGACGCCATCATCAAGGCCGCCCAAGTGGACGGCGCCACGCTGCCGCGCATCTACCTGCGCATCATCGTCCCCAGCCTGCGCCCGGTGTTCTTCAGCACCCTGATGGTGGTCAGCCACCTTGCCATCAAGAGCTTCGACCTCGTGATGGCCCTCACCGCCGGCGGCCCCGGCTACGCCACGGACCTGCCCGCCACCTTCATGTACGCCATGGCCTTTACCCGCGGCCAGATCGGCCTGGGCGCCGCCAGCGCCACCGTGATGCTGGCCACCATCGCCGCCATCGTCGTGCCCTACCTCTACTCCGAGCTCAGGAGCAAGCGATGAGCACTTCACCCCTCGCCACCACCATGCCCTCCTCCTCCGTGATCGGTGCCACCGCACCCGCCGCGATGTCGCGCCGGCGCCTCAACCTGCACCGCCTCGTGCTGTGGGCCGTGCTGCTGGTGTTCGCCGCCTGGTTCCTGGCGCCGCTGTACGTGATGGTCGTGACCTCGCTGAAGGACATGGCCCAGATCCGCGACGGCAACCTGCTGTCGCTGCCTACCAGCCCCACGCTGGAGGCGTGGAGCCGCGCCTGGAGCAGCGCCTGCACCGGCACGGACTGCAGCGGCCTGCAACCCTTCTTCCTGAACTCCGTGCTGCTGGTGGTGCCGGCCGTGCTGATCTCCACCGCTTTGGGCGCGCTCAACGGCTACGTGCTGAGCAAGTGGCGCTTTCGCGGCAGCGAGCTGATGTTCGCGCTCATGCTGTTCGGCGTGTTCATGCCCATGCAGGTGGTGCTGCTGCCCATGAGCCAGGTGCTGGGCTGGCTGGGCATGGCCAGCTCCATCAGCGGCCTGGTGCTGGTGCACGTGCTCGCCGGCCTGCCCTCCACCACCCTGTTCTTCCGCAACTACTACGTGGGCCTGCCGGACGAGCTGGTCAAGGCGGCCATGCTGGACGGCGCCTCGTTCTGGCAGATCTTTTGGCGCATCGTGCTGCCGCTGAGCACGCCCATCCTGGTCGTGACGCTGATCTGGCAGTTCACGCAGATCTGGAACGATTTCCTCTACGGCGTCGTCTTCTCCGGCGCCGACAGCAAGCCCATCACCGTGGGCCTGAACAACCTCGTCAACACGACCAGCTCGGTCAAGGAATACAACGTGGACATGGCGGCTGCGCTCATCGCGGCGCTGCCGACGCTGCTGGTCTACGTCATCGCGGGCAAATACTTCGTGCGCGGCTTGACGGCCGGCGCAGTGAAAGGCTGATCACCATGGGCGCTCTCTCCATCCGCCAGGTCGAGAAAACTTACGCGGGCAACGTCCGCATCCTCAAGGGCATCAACATCGAGATCGAGGCCGGCGAGTTCCTCATCCTCGTGGGCCCGTCCGGCTGCGGCAAGTCCACGCTGCTGGGCATGATCGCCGGGCTGGACACGCCCACGGCCGGCAGCATCCACATCGGCGAGCGCGACGTCACGCACCTGCCCAGCAAGGACCGCGACATCGCCATGGTGTTCCAGAGCTACGCGCTCTACCCGAACATGAACGTGGCGCAGAACATCGCCTTCGGCCTGGAGATCCGCAAGGTGCCCAAGGCCGAGCGCGACGCGACCGTCCAGCGCGTGGCGCAGATGCTGCAGCTCGGCCACCTGCTGGACCGCAAGCCCGCCCAGCTCTCCGGCGGCCAGCGCCAGCGCGTGGCCATGGGCCGCGCCCTGGCCCGCAACCCCAGGCTCTTCCTCTTCGACGAGCCGCTGTCCAACCTCGACGCCAAGCTGCGCGTGGAGATGCGTGCAGAGATCAAGCTGCTGCACCAGCGCACGCGCACGACCACCGTGTACGTGACGCACGACCAGGTGGAAGCCATGACGCTGGGCGACCGCATCGCGGTGATGAAGGACGGCGTGGTGCAGCAGTTCGGCACGCCGGAGGACATCTATGCGCGCCCCGCGAACCGCTTCGTGGCCGAGTTCATCGGCTCGCCCGTGATGAACATCGTGTCCGCCGCGCAGGGTGCCAACGCACCCACCGCTGCCGGCCTCCCCTTGCCGACCACCGATGGCCAGCAGGCCGCACTGCGCGCCAACGGTTGCGCCAGCATCCTGTACGGCCTGCGGCCCGAGCACCTGAGCCTGGCCGACAGCGGCGTGCCGGGGCGGCTGGCCATCGTCGAGCCCACCGGCCCCGACACCTACGCCACGGTGGAAACGGCGCTGGGCATGCTCACCGCCCGCGTGCCCGGCACGCTGCACGCGCAGGCCGGCGAGAGCGTGCACCTGCGCTGGCAGCCGCAGCACGCCCACCTGTTCGACGCGCGCACCGAGGCCCGCGTGGCCTGACGCCCAAGCGGCCCGCGCGCCGCCCGCCCAACGCAAGACGCCCACACGCCGCGCCAGCGCGCGGCGCGGGGACGGCTTCGCCCAAAGAACAAACAACGGCCCGCTCCATCCGCCCAAAGGCAAGGCGGCGGGCGAACTCGTCCCCAGCGGACGCCTACTCAGAGGAGACAAGGACATGAACACCAGCAACGCCCCCCAGCGCCTGCGCCAGGCCAGCATCGCCGCCGCCGCGGCGCTGGCCTGCCTGTCGGCAGCCCAGGCCGCGGAAGTCGCGGGCCTGGAGCTTTACGGCTACACCCGCGGCGGCTTCTACTCCAGCAGCGGCGACGCCCCGCGCGGCGGCTACACCTTGGGCGGCGACGCGCAGAAGTTCCGCCTGGGCAACGAGGGCGACCACGGGCTGGAGTTCGGCATAGGCAAGACCTTCGATGCGGGCAACGGCCTGAAATTCGGCGCCTACTACATGCCCACGGTCTGGAACGGCGACCACGGCACCGACGAGGCCTACGGCACGCTCTCCGGGCTGCCGTTTGCGCCCGAGGCCGAGTTCTGGGCCGGCCAACGCCGCCTGCGCCTGCAGGACGTGCACATCGTGGACAAGTTCTTCGCCGACTACGGCGACAACTTGGGCGCGGGCATGCGCGGCATGCAGTTGGGCCCGGTGAAGCTGGGCGTGGGCCTGTTCACCAGCGACAGCATCAACAACCACGTGAGCCGCCCCAATCAGGCCAGCCGCCTGAACGTGGACCTCTCCGACTACGCGCTCAACCCCGGCGGCAAGCTGCGCGTGACCTTCACCAAGGTGTTCGGCGATTTCCAATATGGCCACGACGGCATGGGCGTGTCGCTGGTGCACAACCAGGCGGACTTCATCGTTCCCAAGCTGAAGAACGCGCTGTTCGTCCAGGCGGCCAACGGGCATGCGGCGCTCAGCGGGCAGTTCTTTGGGCTGGACAACCCGACAACGACCAGCCTGGTGGTGGGCGTGGGCGGCGTGGTCAACACCGTCACCAACCCGCCCACGCCCAACGCGGGCCAGAAGAGCTGGCGCGTGATCGACTCGCTGAGCTGGCAGCAGGGGCGCTTCGGTGGCCAGACCATCGCCGCCTACCAGCACGCCAAGGCGGATGGCGGGCCCAACGACGGTGTGGTGACCAAGGACATCTCCCTGGGCGGCCGTGTCTCCTATGCGGTGACCGACCATTTCAAGCTGCTGGCCGAGGCCGGCACCACCAGCCGCGCGGTGGACGGGCAGCCCACGCAGCGGCTGCACAAGCTGACCATCGCCCCGGCCCTGGCGCTTGGGCCGGAGTTCTTCTCCCGCCCCGAGCTGCGCCTGTACGCCACGCGGGTGAAGTGGAACGACGCGGCCGCGGCGGCCAACGCCGGCGGCTTCGCGGCCGGCGGGCGCACCTCGGCCACGCTGTTCGGCGTGCAGATCGAGGCCTGGTGGTGATCACTGCGGGGACACGGCCATGAGCTTCGACCTCGTCATCTTCGGCGGCACCGGCGACCTGGCTTGGCGCAAGCTCATGCCGGCCCTGTTCCAGGCCTGGCGCCACGGCAAGCTGCCCGCTGGCGGGCGCATCCTGGCCGTGGCCCGCGAGGCCCTGGACGACGATGGCTACCGCCAGTGGCTGCAGCAGCGCTTCCAGGACCTGGCCGGCCCAACCCGGCCGGGCGCGGCGGATTTCAAGCGCTTCGCCGCGCTGCTGCACTACCTGCAGGTGGACTTGTCCTTGCGCGCGCACTACGCGCGGCTGCGGCGCTGGCTCAAGGCGCCGCAGCCGGGCGAGGGCCGCAACAGCGCTGCCGACAGCGCGGTGCTGTACCTGGCCACCAGCCCGCACCTTTTTCCCGAGATCTGCCGCCAGCTCGGCGCCGTGGGCCTCAACGGGCCGGAGGTGCGCGTGGTGCTGGAAAAACCGCTGGGCCATGACCTGCAAAGCGCCCGCGCCATCAACCAGGCCGTGGGCGCCACCTTCAGCGAAGCGCAGGCGCTGCGCATCGACCACTACCTGGGCAAGTCCGCCGTGCAGAACCTCACCGCGCTGCGCTTTGGCAACGCCCTCTTCGAGCCGCTGTGGCGGCGCGAGAGCGTCGCCAGCATGGAGATCACGCTGGCCGAGTCCTTGGGCGTGGGCACGCGCGGCGACTTCTACGACCGCACCGGCGCCCTGCGCGACATGGTGCAGAACCATGCCTTGCAGTTGCTGACCATGCTGGCCATGGAGCCGCCCGCGCGCCACGACGCCAACGCGCTGCGCGACGAAAAGCTCAAGGTGCTGCAGGCGCTGAAACCCTTCGACGCCGTGAGCGCGCGGCGCGACGTGGTGCGCGGCCAGTACCGCGCCGGCGTGTGCGAAGGCCGCGCCGTGCCGGGCTACCTGGACGAGCGCAACGTGCCCGCGGGCAGCCGCTGCGAGACTTTCGTGGCGCTGCGCACCGAGGTGCGCAACTGGCGCTGGGCCGGCGTGCCCTTTTACTTGCGCACCGGCAAGCGGCTCGCGGCGGGGGCGGCCTGCATCGTCGTGAACTTCCGGGCGGTGCCGCACCCCATCTTTCCCGGGCCGCACCGCGCCAACCGCCTGCTGATCAAGCTGCAGCCGGAGGACGGGCTGGAGCTGCAACTGCTGGCGGCCAAGGGCAGCTCCGGCTCGGAGGCGCTGGCGCCGGTGAGCCTGGACCTGGACTTCGACAAGGCCTTTTTCGAGGACCGCGTGGGCGCCTACGAACGGCTGCTGCTGGAGGCCCTGCACGGGCGGCTGAACCTGTTCGTCCGCAGCGACGAGCAGGAGGAGGCCTGGCGCTGGGTCGAGCCCGTGCTGCAGGCTTGGCGCGAGGACGATGCCGCCGGCCTGGGCCCGCGCCCCTACGCCGCCGGGAGCTGGGGCCCGGCCGCCGCCAGCGCGCTGGTGGCGCGCGACGGGTTTCACTGGTCCGAGGAACACTGAGCACCGTCCGCCGCCCGGCGCGCCTATCCACAAAACTGGTGCGTGCCGTCAGAAAAAAGTCTGCTTGTCAGGGATAACGAGGAATATTCACGGCTACCGATGTAAACAGGCGCAACCAGACGCCGATGAAAGACCGTCGCCCAAAGTGGGCTGCAGTTTTTTAGGCAGGACATGGACATCGAAGTCTGGAGAGAAGGATTTGAAGCCGGCAAAAGGCTGCAGCCGGCTCGTCCGCCTTATGACAACGGCACGCTGGAGGCCTGGAGTTGGCACCGCGGCTACATCGAAGGCGCGGCGCAGCGCATGGGCCGCTGCTACAGCGACCGGCCGCCTCGCGACGTGGAATGGCCCAGCCTGCCCAGCCAGCGCAGCGCCGGCCGCGCTGTGAGAGGAAGGCCGGTTTCGCGGTAAATCCCTTCGCCGCTTTTCCCCCAGATCGCGCGCACGCGCCGCGCTCCAATGCTGGAGCCGGCGCGTGCGCGCTTTTGGGCGTTCCCATGCACCGACCTTGCCGTCAGGCACGCCAAGCTGTGGACGCGCAGACCCTGCCCGCGCGGCTGTCCGCACCAGGGCGAGGGACTTTCCTGGGCGCCCCGGGGGCGGCGCGAGACTTGCCACGTGCCGGGACCGACCGCGCCGACCGGCGCGCAGCGGCACTCCAACCATTCCGGCGCATGGCGCCACAGTCCGTTCAAGCCAAGGGAAAGGACACTGTCATGGAACTCTCCAACCACGCCTTGAAAGACCTCTTCGACCAGCTCGGCCTGCCCAGCGAGCAAGGCGACATAGAGCACTTCATAGAGAGCCACCGGCCGCTGCCGGACGATCTGCGGCTGGCGGATGCGCCGTTCTGGACGCCGGCGCAGGCGCAGTTCCTCAAGGAGGAATTCCTGGATGACGCGGATTGGGCGCCGCTGGTGGACCAGCTCAACGCGCTCCTGCATCAGCCGACGCGGCACTGAGCGCGGCGCGTTCGCCCATGCGGCGAACGCACGCCGGGCCTGCGGCTTTCAGCCCAGGCCGTTTTGCTCCATGTAGAAGCGCACCATGCTGGCCATGACCAGGGGCGACTGCCACTGGCGCGCGTCCAGCCGGCGCATGAGCGTGGGCGTGGCGGTGCCGGCGGCCACCACGTGGGCGCGCAGCCGCTCCATCCAGGCCGCCTGCTCGGCCTCCGGTAAAGCCTCGAAAACCGCCCTCGCCTGGGCCAGCGCCCGCGACTGCGCCTGCTGCGCGGCGGTGGCCGGGTTTTGCAGCCCGGCTTCCCGCACCGCGGCGGCGGGCCGTGGGGCTGCGGCCATCGGCCCCGGCGCAGCGGCGGCCGGCGCGGGCGCAGGGGTGCCCGGCTGCGCCACGGTGGGATGCGCCTCGTTCTCCAGGCCGGCCAGGATGGTCTTGAGGTAGGCGGCCTTGTTGACGATGGGCTTGCTGGCACCGGCACCGGCGTAGCGCTGCATGGCGTCCAGCGCGCGGGCCACGGTGGCTTCGCCGTAGCGCTCCATGAAGGCATCGACATCGCTTTCGCGCAGGCCCAGGGCCAGTGCGCGCGCCACCTGCGTCACGTCGGCGGGCTGCTGCTCGGCGCGGGCAGCCGCCACCTCCGGCGCCTGCTTGCGGCGCACGGCGAACTGCACCTCGGCCACGGCACGGCCTTCCTTGTATTCGAGCAGCTCGATTTCGAGGTCGCTGATTTCGTTGATGTCGCGTATGGCGGGGCTGACGAACTCGTTCTTGAACTTGCGCCACTCGCGCTGGCGCGCCAGCTCGGAGCCCTTGAGCACGGCCACCCACCAGCTCCAGTGCTGGCGCGCGGTGACGCCGCCGGGGTTGTCGCGGTAGCGGGCGCAGATTTCGTACAGCGCCACGGCCGTGTAGGTGCCCAGCTGCGCGATCGTTTCCAGCTCCAGCCGCGCCCACCGGTTCGGACCCAGCATCTGCTGCTGGATGGTGGGCGGGTAGAACCACGTGACCCAGTTCTCGCCGTTCTTCTTGTACAGGCGCACCTCCGAGAGCATGTTGAACATGCGCAGCTCGTCGCGCGTATCCGCCGCGCCGCCCTCGGCGAAGCTGGCCGCCGCCGCGTCAGCCGGCAGCAGGCTCCACTGCTCGCCGCGCGACAGCGGGCGCCACTCGATCTTGGTGGACATCATCTGTTCGATGTAGCGCTTGGCGTCCACGGCTACGTTGGAGCCGGCACCGAAGCCGCGCAGGATGGCGTTGAGCGGCGCACTGAAACCGGTGCTGCCGTCAGCACCTTGCGCGCCCTGGCGCTGCGCGATGTGCAGCATGACGTTGTAGGCCTTGCGCGCGGTGACGGTGAGGCTCTTGTTCAGCGGAACGATGGCCAGCGCCGCCACCGGCTTGTTCAGCATGCCGGCGGGAGCGTCCTTCTTCAGCGACGTCAGCTTCTTGGCCATGGCGCAGTATATGTCCGCACGCGTTCGGACAGATGGCACGGACACCGGCGCCCTGCTGTCCTCGTTTCAACGGACAGCATATGGAACTCGCTCAGCCAACCCCCGGAAAAGCCGGACATTTACAAGTGCCGCAAGCTTGAGGAAGCCCCGGAAAAGCCGGACGCTTGGCTACCTGCGGACCGACAGCAAAGGCCTGAAAACCCGGACACTTCACGGTTCACAACTGAGAAACAGGCCTGCCGGCCCTTGGAACAAGCGTCCTACAAAGCGGACACGGAGCATGGAACAGCCACGCCCGGAAAACCGGGACACTTGCCCGCAAGCTCAGACAGTTGGCTCGCAATGCCGGACGCATGTGCAGGCCATCCCGGACGGATGCTTGGGCAAAGCCGGACGGTAAAACTTATTAAGTTGTTGATTTATATGGAAAATTCAAGGTTTTCCACAGGCCCGAAATCTTGAATCTTTGAATTCTTCTAAAGATCGGATGACGTTGAGGAAAAGAGAACTCCATACAGCCGAAAGTGTCCGGATTCTCCGGACCGTTGTTGAATCAAGACGCGGCTTTCACGTGTGACTGCGAAAACGGCGTTCTCTATAGAATCGGCCGCTACAGCAACATTCGCGCGGGAAAGGACTGTTTGTGGAATCACTTTTGAGCAACGCTGCGCGCAGCATCAGCCTGGAGGCCATTGCGGAGCAGGCCGAGCGGGTGAAGTCCATCGTGGCCCAGGTGCGGGGCGCCATGCTCGCGCCGGATGCGCGCAAGAAGCCTCCCACCTTCTCCACCACGCAGCTCATGGCACTGACCGGGCTGGACAAGGGGCAGGTGGACTACCGCGTGCGCAAGGGTGACCTGCCCAGCGGACGGCTCAACAGCACGGGGTCGCGGCGCGAGTTCACGTTGGAGGAGGCGCGCCGCTGGGTGAAGGACGTGCGCAGGGAGGAGCTTCGGCCACAGGGCGCGGAGGCCGTCACCATCGCCATCGGCAACTTCAAGGGCGGCGTGACCAAGACCACCACTTCGCTGACGCTGGCGCAAGGGCTGAACCTGCGCGGGCATCGGGTGCTGGTGATCGACTGCGATCCGCAGGGCAGCCTGACCACGCTGTTCGGCCTGCTGCCGGACTCGGAGGTCAACGTGGATGACACGGTGCTGCCGCTGTTCACTGGCGACCAGGCCGACATCGCCTACGCCATTCGACCGACTTACTGGGACGGCATCGACCTTGTGGCGGCGGCGTCCTTCCTGTTCTCGGCCGAGTTCGTGCTGCCGGCCAAACAGAGCAAGGATCCGAAATTCGAGTTCTGGAACGTGCTGAACTACGGCATAGACCCGGTGCGGCTGGACTACGACGTGATCATCATCGACACGCCGCCCGCCCTCTCCTACACCACCATCAACGCGCTGATGGCCAGCGACGGGATCATCATGCCGCTGCCGCCCAATGCGCTGGACTTCGCTTCCAGCGCCCAGTTCTGGGATCTGTTC
This sequence comes from Azohydromonas lata, assembly GCF_034427735.1. Classification (NCBI taxonomy): domain Bacteria; kingdom Pseudomonadati; phylum Pseudomonadota; class Betaproteobacteria; order Burkholderiales; family Sphaerotilaceae; genus Azohydromonas; species Azohydromonas lata. Next base: position 10,727 of record NZ_JAXOJX010000052.1, on the reverse strand, counting down.
TCCGACCTGACCACGCAGCTCGTCAAGAACCGCGGCGGCAGCAAGGAATTCGCCTTCATAGACATCCTGCCGGCCAAGGTGGAGTCCACCGACCAGGCCAGCCTGGTGGTGCGCGAGTGGATGGCCGCGGCCTACGCCGAGAAGGTGTTGCCCGTGGAGATACCGAAGTCCATGGCGGCCAGCACCTCCAGCGCCGAGTTCGGCACCGTGTATGACAGCAGCCCGGCCAATGCCAGCACGCGCACGTTCAAGCGTGCTTACGAAGCCTATGACCGGCTGGTGGAGCTGATCGAAGACCAAGCCCAGACCTTCTGGCGCAAGCAACTGGGAGCGTGACATGGCCTCGCAAGGAACACCTGTGAAGAAGAAGGGGTCCGGCATCCACTTCGTATTGCCCGATGCGCGCAAGGAGGGGGAGCTTGCTTCCCCCGCGCCGGTGGCGGCGCGGGCCAACGCGCCGCGCACCGGCGTGGGCCTGTTGGCCACGACCGTGTTCGAGACTGCCAAGCTGGAGGAGCGCATAGAGGCGCTGCAGGGCGAAGTGCAGAAACTGGAGTCCGAGCGCGGCGGACAGCTCATGGATGCGCGCAGCGTGGTGCCCAGCCGCTGGGCCAACCGGCATCCGGACGCTTTCACCGGGCCGGAATTCGAGGAGCTCAAGCGCGAGATTCGCGATGCGGGCGGCAACGTCCAGCCCATCAAGGTGCGGCCGCTGCCGGCACCGCGTGCGGGCGAGGGCGGCGTGGAGGCACGATACGAGATCGTCTTCGGCCACCGCCGCCACCATGCGTGCCTGGAGCTGGGCCTGCCGGTGCTGGCCATCGTGCAGGAGTTGCCGGACCGCGACCTGTTCATCCACATGGAGCGGGAGAACCGCGGGCGGCAAAGCCTTTCGGCGTGGGAGCAGGGGCGCATGTATTTGCGTGCGCTGGATGAAGGGCTGTTTCCCTCCAACACCCAGTTGGCCAATGCCATTGGGCGCAGCGTCAGCGACATCGGCAAGGCGGTGCGCATTGCGCAGCTGCCCTCCGAAGTCGTCGGCGCCTTTCCCTCGCCCAACGCCATCCAGTTCCGCTGGGCGGCCGACCTGCAGCGCGCGCTGGAAAAGGACGCCGATGCCGTGCTGGCCGCCGCCCGTGCCGCTGACCAGATCGAACCCCACCCTTCGGCCGCCGAAGTTCATGCCACGCTCACGGCCTGCCTGCGCGACAAGGGGGTGGGACGGTCCTACCCCCCGGTGCACGAGATCGACCTGGGCCAGGGCCGCAGCGCCACGCTGCGCAGCGACGCCAAAGGTCGCACCGTGGTGGAGTTGAGCGCAGGCGTGCTGCCCGCGGACCAGTGGCCGGCCTTGGAGGCGGCACTGCGCAAGATCGTGGGCTGAGCGGGCGCGGTCTGCGCCCGCGCGGACGGCTTGTTGAGACGAAGGGGTGGGACGGTCCCACCCCTTTTGCTTTTCGTCTCCGCTTGAAGCATCAAGGAAACTGCAGTGCACAGGCCGTGGGCGTAGGGGGTGGGACGGTCCTACCCCCACCCGGAAAAGTATTCGTGCGTAGACAGCCGAGCCACGATGCAATTCCAGCGGCTGGGCCGGCAGGGGGTGGGACCGTCCCACCCCCTTTCGGTTTTGCGTGCTCTGCCGTCGAGCGCGCTGCGCAAGCTCAGTCTTGCCAGAACTTCTTCATTGCCTTCATGCGCCGGCGTTGCTCGGTCGTGACGTACACGGTGGTCGTCGCCAGCGAGGCATGCCCCAGGTTCTGCTGCGCGATTTCTATGGGCATGCCGCGCGCGATGGCGTGCGAAGCATGGCTGTGGCGCAGCCAATGGGTGCTGGCGGCAAACAGGCGCTGTGCACCGCGTTCGTTGCCCTGGGCGCGCAGCAGCCCGGCGCAGTGGCCAAAGAAGGTCTTGAGTTGGTCGTAAAGGGTGTTGGACGCGATGCCGGCTGCCGGGTCGATGCCAGCGCCGAGCAACTGCGGTGCGCGCTCGGCCGCGTCACTGGCCAAGCCCAGCAGGAAGGCGTCTTGTGTTGCCGGGTGGCCGGGGTCGGGGTCCAGCCCACGCGAGGCCAGGTAGTCCAGCAACTCGTCAGCCACCGGTTGCGGCAGGGGCACCTCGCGCTGGCGCTGGCCCTTGCCGACCACGCGCAGCACCCAGCCGGCCTCGGCCTGTGCGTCCTCGCCGTCGGCCGGGTATTCCACCCAATGCAGGTCGCCCGCGCGGGCCGCCACCGCTTCGGACAGGCGCAGGCCCGTGGCGTAGAGCAGCAGCAGGGCGGCACGCAGGCGGCGGGTGGAGCCGTTGGCCGGCTGCAGCTCCAATTGCTCCCGCACGAAACGCCACTGCGCCATGGTCAGGCTGCGGCCGGCATCCACGCGCGGTGCGGCGCCACGCGACACGGCCACGCCCGTCCACGGATTGCCCACCAGGTAGTTTTGCTGGACGAGGAAGTTGTAGAGGTTGCGCAGCACGGTCAGTGCCTGGCCCACGGCGCGTGCCGACAGCGGACCTTCGAACGGCCGCCACAGCGGCGACCAGCGCTCGCGCCCGCGCGGCCCGCACCAGCGGCTGCGCGGCTGCGGGTCGGCCAGGAAACCGCGGTAGGCCACGCAGTCCTCATGGGTCATGGAGGACAAGGCCTTGCCCCGCACCAACAGGGCCCACAGCAGGAAGCGTTCGGCCTCCTTGCGGTAGGCGCGCTGGGTGTGGGAGAGCACGGGTGGCAACGGAGACAGCGACGGCGACGCGCGTGTGCCGGTCACCGCCAAGGCATCGCCCGCGGCGCGCGAGCGCCGCCGCGCCACCACGGCCGCCTGCTGCTGCGGCGTCGCGCCGTGCTTGGCGCCGATCCAGGCCAGGATGGCTTCGTAGTCGTTGCCCGCCGCCAGCAGGCATTGCGCCTGCGGCCGGCGGTACAGGCCGCGGCTGCCGTCCATTTCGGCCGGCACCACGATCTTCTCCAGCGGCCGGATGTCGGTGGCCGCCATCACCACGCCGTGCAAGGCCTGCTCGGCCAGGTGCGATCGGGGCAGGGCGGTGTGGGCACCGATGCGCAACCCAGTGGAGTCTTCATGCGCGCGCAACCACTCCACGATGCGCTGCGCCTTGGTTCGGCCAATGCCGCGCAGGCCGCCATGCCAGCCCTGGCCCAGTCCGTTGATGCGCTCGGCCAGTTGGTGCAGGGTGAACAGGTCGGCGGCTTCCAGGCGGGACGCCAACGCCGGGTTGAGCCACGCGGCCAGCGCGTCGCCCGCGCGAGGCGGCTCGGCCACCAGCGCTTCCAGCCAGCGCAGCGCCTCCAGCTGCTTTTCCACCAGGCGGGCGCGCCGGCGCAGCCGGCGGCCTTGAGCGCCATAGGCCGCCGCATAGGCCTCGGCCTGTTCCTGCTGGGAAAAGTCCTGCAGCCCGTGCTGTTCGGCAAAGCTGTCCAGCGAGGGCAGGGCGGCTGCGTCGAACAGCCTGGACGTGTCCAGCCTGACGAGCCGCGCCACGCCGTGCCTGTCCTCGCGCCGCGCGGCGGCGGCGAACTCGTCGCGCAGCCAGGCGATGGTGGCGCGCACGGTGCGCAGGTCCGTGGCTTCGCCTTCGGCGCGCAGGTAACGGTCCCAGCTTTCGCGCAGGTCCAGGCCCTGCACCAGTGCACGCATGAAGGCGAAGTGACCACCATGCAGCTTGCGCCGCCGCGCGGCGCGGGCGGATGCCGGCACCAGCGCGGAAGCGGCCCCCGCCGCCACGGCAGGGCCTCCATCGCCGCGATGCACGGGCAGGACGTCTTCGGCTGCACCCCTTTCATGCCCGCCAGATTTCCCGCCAAGTGCTTGCCGCGCCATGAATTTCCTCTTTGCCGCGTCAGGCCGCAGCAGTTGGCTGATTTTTTTGTAGGTGTTGATAATAAAGCTTATCAACCCCAGGATTCGCAGCCATCCGGCCGTGGATTCGGCGCCGGAATAGCTCATATCTGTCCGCTGGCGTTCCTCTGGAGGGCACAAGTCCAGACCATGGCGGCGCTGGAACCCTCCAGCCCCGCCAAGACGAGACACCAGGAGATTTGCCCCCATGCGCCGCCATCGCCAAGCCAAGATCGTTGCCACGGTCGGTCCCGCCAGCAGCAGCCCCCAGACGCTGCGCGCGCTCTTCGATGCCGGCGTGGACGTGTTCCGGCTCAACTTCAGCCACGGCACGCAGGCCGACCACCGCGAGCGGCTGCAGGCCATTCGCGCCATGGAGCGCGAGGTGGGCCGCCCGATCGGCGTGCTGCTGGACCTGCAAGGCCCCAAGCTGCGCATAGGCACCTTTGCCGACGGCCCCATCACGCTGTCCGCGGGCGAGCGCTTCACGCTGGACCTGCAGCGCGAGCTGCCCGGCAGCCAGCGCCGCGTGGCGCTGCCGCACCCGGAAATCTTCGCCGCGCTGCGCCCGGGCTCGGAGCTGCTCATCGACGACGGCCGCGTGCGGCTGCGCGTGGTGGCCTGCGACGCGCAGCACGCCGACACCGAGGTGCTGGTGGGCGGCACCGTCTCCGAGCGCAAGGGCGTCAACGTGCCGGACGTGCTGCTGCCGCTGTCCGCGCTCACGCCCAAGGACCTGGCCGACCTGGACTTCGGCCTGAGCCTGGGGGTGGACTGGGTGGCCATGTCCTTCGTCCAGCAGCCGCAGGACGTGGAGCAGTTGCGCGAGATCGTGCAGGGCCGCGCCGGCATCATGGCCAAGCTGGAGAAGCCCCTGGCCATCCACCACCTGGACGAGATCGTGGAGCGCTGCGACGCCCTCATGGTCGCGCGCGGCGACTTGGGCGTGGAGCTGCCCGCCGAGGCCGTGCCGCCCATACAGCGGCGCATCGTCCGCGCCTGCCGCCGCGCCGGCAAGCCGGTGATCGTGGCCACGCAGATGCTGGAGTCCATGGTCAGCTCGCCCGTGCCCACGCGCGCCGAGGCGTCCGACGTGGCTACCGCCATCTACGACGGCGCCGACGCGGTGATGCTCTCGGCCGAGTCCGCTTCCGGCCGCTACCCGGTGGAGGCGGTGCGCATGATGGACCGCATCATCCGCACCGCCGAGGACGACCCGCACCACCGCCAGGCGCTGGACGCCTCGCACACGCCCGCTCGCGCCGAGCGCGGCGACGCCATCGGCTGCGCCACGCGCCGCGTGGCCGCGCTGCTGGACGTGGCCGCCATTGCCGCCTTCACCAGCACCGGCGCCTCGGCGCTGCGCATGGCGCGCGAGCGCCCGCGCGCGCCCATCCTGGGCCTCACGCCCAACGAGAGCACCGCGCGGCGGTTGCCTCTGGCCTGGGGCGTGCACGCCGTGGCCTGCGGCGCCGTCTCCGACCAGGCCGACATGGCCGAGCGCGCCTGCGCCATCGCGCGCGAGCAGGGCTTCGCGCAAGTTGGGCAGACGGTGGTGGTCACGGCCGGGATGCCGTTCGGCACGCCGGGGACGACCAATTTGCTGCGCATTGCGCAGGTGGAGTGAAAAGGCCCTGCGGCTGAACGAAGGTGGCCCCTCCCGCCGGCCTGTAGGAGGACCGCTGGCGGGCCGAATGGCAGCCAGGCCACGGTTCGGCCCGCCAGCGGGCACGCCTACAAGGCGTGCTGGCGGCGTTTACTCACGCCCGCCCCTCCTGCCCATTGACCCGCGCGCACACCGTCAGCGCCGTGCACAGCGCCAGCAGTTGCGCCTGCAGCTCGCTGGCGTCGCGCAGCCGGCCCGCGGGCAGGGCGGCGTCCGAGGACCAATGCCGCATCTGCGCGCGCAGCCGCTCGCGCGCCCAAGCCGGCCCAAGCGTGTCGCCCAACCAGTCCAGCGGGGCCAGCAGGCCTCGCACCTCCTCCACGGTGCGCTGGCAAAGCTGTTCCAGTTGCGCGCGCGACAGGTGCCGGCCCGCATCCTGCACGCGGGCGCGGCCGAGCTGCCGCTCCAGCTCATGCACCCGGCGCGCCAGCGCCAGCAGGTCCACCGCCTGGGCGCGGCGCCGTCCGAAGCGGGCCGCGCGGGCGGCCCACAAGGCCAGCGCCCAATGCCGGGCCGAGCGCAGCACGCGTGCCAGCACGCCAGGGCCCTTGCGTCTGAGCGCCGCCATGCGCGGGCTCAGGCACGGCACGGTGCCGGCAGGGCGCGGCACGGCGGCCGCGCCGGCCACGCCCCGGCATCCATGGCCTGCGCGCTGGGCGCAGGGCGCTGTGGCTTTTCAAACATGAAGCTCTGCGAAGTTGAAAAGCGGCGCAGTAGGCCAGCCGCTTCCAAGGTGCCCTGTTGCCAGCCGCTGCATTTCTGCGGTGGGCGCAACCAGCCGTTTCCCCCGGACCGGGTGGCTCAGCAACCGATACATCCGATACGGCCAGGGTGGTTCGCAGCCCACGGTGCGCTTGTGCAAATGCGTCAATGCTGATAGGGGGGAATGGCGCGCCCCCGGTGGCCCATGGTTGCGCGCGCTTCTACCTAGCGGCCGCGCCGCGGGTCTGCGCCAAGGTAGCGGACCGCGATGCGCCCGGGCCCCATGCCGGGATGGCGCCGGGGCCCGCACGCCGCCCTGGGCTTCCACCCGGGCAGCACCTGGGCCCTGTGCGAACCCGGTGGCAGCGCACGCTACCCTTGCCCCTGCCATGCTTCAACGACGCCGTTTCACCGCTTCCGTCCGTTCCCGCCTGCCCGCATTCCCCTCCACGGACGACCTGCGCGCCGACGCGCTGGCCGGCCTGCTGGGTGCCGTGCTGGTGCTGCCGCAGGGCATCGCCTTCGCCACGCTGGCCGGGCTGCCGCCGCAGTACGGCCTGTATTCGGCGGTGGTGCCCTGCATCGTCGCGGCGCTGGCGGGCTCCAGCCGCCACGTCGTCTCCGGGCCCACCAACGCCAACTCGCTGGCGCTGTTCGCCATGCTGGCGCCGCTGGCCGCCGTGGGCTCGCCGGCCTACGTGGAGCTGGCGCTGGCGGTCACGGTGCTGGTTGGGCTGCTGCAGTTCGCCACCGGCGCGCTGCGGCTGGGCTCGGTGGCCAATTTCATCTCGCCCACGGCGCTGCTGGGCTTCACCGCGGGCGCGGCGTTGCTGATCGTGGTGCACGCGCTCAAGGACGCGCTGGGCCTCACGCTGCCGCCGGGCCCAAGTGCCGGCGCCGTGCTGCAGGCGGCCTTCTCCCAGGCCCCGCAGCCCGGCGCGCTGCTGGTGGCGCTGGTCACGCTGGGCACGGCCGCGGGGCTGCGCCACCACCGCCGCGGCTCGCCCTTCATGCTCGCGGGCCTGGCCGTGGGCACGGCGCTGGCGGCGCTGCTGGCGCACTTGGCGCCGGCCGCCTGGCACGTGCGGCTGCTGGGCGCCTTGCCCTCGGCGCTGCCGCCCTTTCACCCGCCGGCGGTGGCGCCGGAGCAATTGCCGCAGCTGCTGGGCATCGCCGCGGCGCTGACGGTGGTGGCGCTGGCGCAGTCCATCGCCATCGCCAAGGTCGTGGCCGCGCGCTCGGGGCAGCGCATAGACGCCAACCGCGAGTTCCTGGGCCAGGGCCTGTCCAACCTCGTGGGCGGCTTCTTCTCCTGCTACGTGTCCTGCGGCTCGCTCAACCGCTCGCTGCCCAACCTGGAGGCCGGCGCGCGCGGCCCGCTGGCCGCCGTGTTCTCGGCGCTGCTGGTCATCCCGCTGGTGGCGATGTCGGCGCCGCTGCTGGCGCTCATTCCCTTTGCCGCCATCGCCGGGCTGCTGGTGCTGGTGGGGTTCACCTTGCTGGACCTGCCGCGCTGGCGGCACCTGCGGCGCGCCAGCCGTTCCGAGCTCGCCGTGGCCCTGATCACCCTGGCCGCCACGGTGAGCGTGCGGCTGGAGATCGCCGTGCTCATCGGCAGCGCGCTGTCGCTGGGCCTGTACCTGCACCGCACCTCCCGCCCGGCCATGCGCACCATGGGTTTCAACCTCCCGCGCGAGGATGGACACCGGCCTTTCGTGGTCGTCGAGCACACCGCGGACGCGCTGCCGGAGTGCCCGCAGTTGAAGCTGCTGCGCATGGAGGGCTCGGTCTACTTCGGCGCCACGGCCCACGTGGCCGACCGGCTGCAGGCGCTGCGCGACGCGGGCCAGCCGCAAAAGCACCTGCTGGTCATGGCCAAAAGCATGAATTTCATCGACGTGGCCGGCGCCGAGCTGTGGCGCCAGGAGCTGCGCGCGCGCCGTGCCCTGGGCGGCGACCTGTACTTCCACCGCCCGCGCCCGCCGGTGCTGGCGCAGTGGCGGCGTGACGGCTTCCTGGACGAGCTCGGTGCCGACCACGTCTACCCCGACAAGCGCCGCGCCATCGCCGCCATCACCCACCGCCTGGACTGCGACACCTGCCGCCGCTGCACCGTGCGGGTGTTTCAGGAATGTGCCGAACTGCCGGGGCCGGGCTGCCGGCGCGGCTGAAAGCGCCCGCGCGTCCCATTGCTTGGGCCAGACCCGGCCTTGGGGCCCTGTCCCCATCGGGAAACTTTTTGAGTGACCTCAACTCCTGCGGCGCGTCGCCGATACCGCCGTGTCAGCTTTCATTAAGAAATCAGGAGACAAGCGTGACCTTCACCAACCTGAAAACCCGCACCATGCTGCCGCTGGCCTTTACGCTGCTGCTGCTGTTCATGCTGGCGCAGGCGGCGCTGGGCATCAGCGGCCTGCGCGACGTGGGCCGGGTGATGCACCAGGGGCTGGAGCACGACCGCACCGCGGCCGTGGCGGCCATCGACGACGAGGTGTCCTCGCTGACCTGGCTGATGGGCCTGCTGGCCGGCGCCGGGCTGCTGCTGGGCACGGGCTGCACGGTGGCGCTGGTGCGCGCCATCACGCGGCCGCTGGACGAGGCCATCGTCATCGCCGAGACCGTGGCCGCGGGCGACCTGAGCCAGGAGTTCAAGACCGAGCGCGGTGGCGACTTCGGCCGACTCCTGGGCGCGCTGGGCAACATGGAGGACACGCTCACGGACCTGGTCACGCGCATCAAGGGCTCCACCGACACCATCGCCGTGGCCTCCAAGCAGATCGACGGCGGCAACGTGGACCTGGCGCGCCGCACCGAGCAGCAGGCCGCCTCGCTGCAGCAGACCGCGGCCAGCATGAGCCAGCTCACCGAGACGGTGAAGCTCAACGCCGAGCGTGCCCACTCCGGCAGCGGCCTGGCCGCGCAGGCCCGCCAGGTGGCCGAGCAGGGCGGCGCGGTGATGGCGCAGGTAGTGGGCACCATGGACGCCATCAACACCAGCTCCAAGAAGGTGTCGGACATCATCGACGTGATCGAGGGCATCGCCTTCCAGACCAACATCCTGGCGCTCAACGCCGCGGTGGAAGCCGCCCGCGCGGGCGAGCAAGGCCGCGGCTTCGCGGTCGTGGCCGGCGAGGTGCGGCACCTGGCGCAGCGCAGCTCGCAGGCGGCCAAGGAGATCAAGGAGCTGATCAACGACGCCGTGGAGCACGTGGACAGCGGCTCCAGCCTGGTGCGCCAGGCCGGCGGCACCATGCAGGACATCGTGCGCGCCGTGCAGCGCGTCAACACCATCCTGGGCGAGATCTCCGGCGCCATGGCCGAGCAGAGCGCGGGCATCGCCCAGGTCAACCACGCCGTCTCGCACATGGACCGCGTGACGCAGGAAAACGCCGCCCTGGTGCAGCAGGCCACCGCCGCCACCTCGGCCCTGGCCTCTCAGGCGAGCGCCTTGCAGGCCGTGGTGGGGGAGTTCAAGCTGGAAGCGGCTTGAATGGCTTGAGCGTCGGCGGACAAGGCAAGGGCCTGCCGTGGCATCCGTCTCGGCGCTGCAAAGCGCAGCGCTCGCCGCGGGACTTCAGGCCGGCCGCGCCCCGATCTCGAACGCGAACGTCCCCACGCCCTGCACGCCGCCGCTGACGCGGTCGCCCGGCCGCAGCGCGCCCACGCCGGCCGGGGTGCCGGTGTAGATGAGATCGCCAGGCTGCAGCGCCACCGACTGCGAGACGTAACTGATGACGTCGGCCACCGGCCAGATCAGCTCGTTCAAGTCGCCCTGCTGGCGCACCTCGCCGTTGACCTCCAGCCACACCCGGCCGGCCGACGGGTGGCCCACTTCGGCCACCGGGCGCAACGCGGCGCAGGGAGCGGACGCATCGAAGCCCTTGCCCCAGTCCCAGGGGCGGCTCATCTTCTTGGCCACGTCCTGCAGGTCGCGCCGCGTCAGGTCCAGGCCGACGCCGTAGCCCCACACCAGCGACAGCGCCTCTTCAGGCGACACCCGGCTGCCGCCGGCCCCCAGCGCCACGACCAGCTCCACCTCGTGGTGCAGGTTGTCCGTGAGCGGCGGGTAGGCAATGACGCCCTCGGCCGGCACCACCGCGTCGGCCGGCTTCATGAAGAAGAAGGGCGGCTCGCGCGTGGGGTCGTTGCCCATCTCGCGCGCGTGCGCGGCGTAGTTGCGCCCCACGCAGAACACGCGGCGCACCGGAAAGCGCGCGCTGCTGCCGGCCACCGCCACCGAGGGCGTGGCCGGGGGCGCAAAGACGAATTCGCTCATGGCTGGTCTCCATTGCATTTTTGGGCGGGCCGCCGCCACGGCGGCCCAAGCGCTCCAGCGTAGCGGGCCGGCGCCGGCGCAGGCGTGGCCGTGTCCCGCCGCGTGGTACGGCACGGCTTGTGCCCGGGGCGCAGGCCGGTGTTTCATGCCGGACCGACCGCAGGAAAGCCGCCATGCAGCCGAAATACCGCATCCCCGCGCCCGCGCGCGCCGCCGGCCTTGCCCGGCGCCGCCT
>NZ_JAXOJX010000051.1:0-55217 GCF_034427735.1 Azohydromonas lata | reverse complement strand
GGATTTATTCAGCCTGTATGCCCGCCGTCTTGGCCACCTGTGACCAACGCGCCATTTCGGACTGGATCAAATCCTTGAACTGCTGCGGCGTGCCGCCCGCGGGCTCGATGCCGGCGGCGGCCAGTTTGTCGCGCACGTCCGGCGCGGCCAGCGCCTTGTTGGCCTCGGCGTTGAGCTTGGCGATCACATCCTTGGGCGTGCCCGCCGGCGCGAGCAGCCCGCCCCAGGTGCTGGTCTCGTAGCCTTTCAAGCCGGCCTCGGCCATGGTCGGCAACTCGGGGAAGAGCGCCGAGCGCTTGGGCGTGGTCACGGCCAGCGCGCGCAGCTTGTCGCCCTTCACCTGCGGCGCCACGGCGGCCACCGTGTCGAACATGAAGGCCGTGCGGCCCGCGATCAGGTCCGGATGCGCCGCCGTGCTGCCCTTGTAGGGCACGTGCGCCACGTCCACCCCGGCCATGCTCTTGAACAGCTCGGCCGACATGTGCGGCGCGCCGCCGTTGCCGCTGGAGGCGTAGCTGGCCTGGCCGGTGTGAGATTTCAGGTAGCCGACGAGCTCGCCGACGTTCCGGGCCGGGATGTCCTTGTTCACCACCAGCATCAGCGGCACCACGTGCGTCTGCACGACCGGCTCGAAGCTCTTCACGGTGTCGAAGGGCAGCTTCTTGTACATGCTAGGGTTGATGGCGTGGCTGCTGGCCACCAGCGCCAGCGTGTAGCCGTCCGGCGCGGCCTTGGCCACGAAGTCCGAGCCCAGCATGCCGGCCGCGCCGCCCTTGTTCTCGATGTTCACCGGCTGGCCCCAGACCGCGGTGAAGCGCGCGCCTATCAGCCGCGCGGCGATGTCTATGGCCCCGCCCGGCGAGGCCGGGACGACGATGGTGATGGGTTTGCTGGGGAAGGCCTGCTGCGCCTGCGCGCCGGCCGCGAGGGCGAGCGCGCCCGCTGCGGCCACCAGGCCGCGCCAAGGGGTGCTGTACGACATGGGAAACCTCCGCGTGCTGCTGCGCTTACTCGACCGTGATCTTTCGGTCCTGGATGATTTGCGCGTAGCGCTTGCGGTCCTCGCCAATGAGCTTGGCGAACGCCGCGGGCGTACCGGTGGCAGGGACGGCGCCGAGCTCGGAGAACTTCTTTTTCACCTCGTCCTGCGCCATGACGGCGCGCACCTCGGCGGCCAGCTTGTCGGCCACGTCCGCCGGTGTGCCGGCCGGCGCGAGCAGGCCTATCCAGGACACGCTGTTGAAGCCCGGCACGCCGGCCTCGGCCAGCGTGGGCACGTCCGGCAGCGCGGGCACGCGCTTGTCGCTGGTGACGGCCAGCGCGCGCAGCTTGCCGGCCTTGATGTGGCCGCTGGCCTCGAACACCGTCATGAAGGAAAGCTGCACGTGGCCGGCGATGAGATCCGACACGGCCGGGCCGCCGCCGCGGTAGGGCACGTGGATGATGAACGTGCCCGCGCTGTCCTTGAACATCTCGGCCGCCAGGTGCGGCCCGCCGCCTGCGCCGGAGCTGCTGTAGCTGAGCTGCCCGGGCTTGGACTTGGCGTAGGCGATGAACTCCTTGACCGTTTTCGCCGGCACGCCGGGGTTGACCATCATGGCCATCGGCAGCTCGGCCACGAGCGTGATGGGCTGGAAAGCCTTGTCCGCGTCGTAGGGCAGCTTCTTGTAGAGCGCCGGGTTGATCGCCTGCGTGCCCACGTTGCCCATGAGCAGCGTGTAGCCGTCCGGCTTGGCCTTGGCCACCAGGTCCGCGCCGATCTGGCCGGCGGCGCCGCCCTTGTTTTCCACCACCACGGGCTGGCCCAGGCGGCGGCTGAGCTGTTCGGCCACGATGCGCGCGCCCGTGTCGGTGCCGCCTCCAGGCGGGAAGGGCACGACCAGGGTCACGGCCCGCGTGGGCCAGGCCGTGGATTGCGCGGTGGCCGCTCCCGCGGCGGCAAGGGTCAGTGCGGCTGCGAGCAGCGGCAGCGCGAAGCGCGGTGTCATCAAGTTGTCTCCTGCTTGAACCTGGGCTGAAACGTCCGCGGGTGCGGTACTTGGCCGCTCCAGTCGTCGTACAACCAGTGTAGGAAGCCAACCTATAAAGGTCTAAGCTCAAATTTGGATCGTTCGATGCATGGATTGAATTGATGGACCTGTTTCAGCTGCGCTGTTTCGTCGCCGTGTGCGAGGAGCTTCACTTCGGCAAGGCGGCCACGCGCCAGCACATGACCCAGCCGCCGCTGAGCCGGCAGATCCAGTTGCTGGAGGCGTCGGTGGGCACGCGGCTGCTGGAGCGCACCAGCCGCAGCGTGCGGCCCACCCCGGCCGGCGCGGCGCTGTACCGGGACGCGCTGGAAATCCTGCGCCTGGCCGACCAGGCCGCGGCCAACGCACGGCTCACGGCGCAAGGCGACGCCGGCCGCGTCGTCGTCGGCTACACGGCGGTGGCGGGCTATGCGCTCATCCCGCAGTTGCTGCGCCTGACGCACGAGGCCTTGCCCGGCGTGGACATCGTGCTGGAGGAGATGGTGTCGGTGCAGCAATTGAAGGCCCTGGCCGCCGAGGCGCTGGACCTGGCCCTGGTGCGGCCGCTGCACTCCGAGGCCGACCTGGACTACCACTGCGTGGTGCGCGAGCCGATGCGCCTGGCCATCCCGCTGGACCATGCGCTGGCGCGCAAAGACCGCATCGCGCAGGCCGATGTGGAGCAGCAGCCGCTGGTCATGTACTCCGAGAAGGAGGGCAAGTACTTCCACGACAAGATCCGAAGCCTGTTCGCGGCGTCGGGCGTGTGCCCGCACTACGTGCACCACATCGGCCAGACGCACACCATCATGGCCCTGGTGCAGGCGGGCACAGGCTTGGCCATCGTGCCGGCCTCGGCCAGCTACCTGCGTTTCGAGAACGTCGTGTTCCGCGACCTGTGGCGCAAGGACGTCGTGGCGGAGATCTACCTGGCGTGGCGCCGCGCCGCGCGCAACCCGGCGCAGCGCCGGCTGCGCGAGCTGATCATCCAGGCCCTGGCGGGCCAGGCGGCCGGGGCGCTGGCCGGCGGCTGAGGCGTGCGTGGCGGGCCGGCGCCTAGGGCACGGCTGCGATGCTCAGGCCAATGCAGAAGGTTCGCCGACCGGGCTTCGGCTCCCGCAGCCCGCGCGTTCTTCTCCATGGAAGGCCACGGCGTCCCGTCCCCGCTGCTTGGCGCGGTACATCGCGTCGTCGGCCTGCTGCAGCAGTTGATCCGGCGTGAGCGCAGGGCAGGCCAGTGCGACGCCGATGCTGCAGGACAGCCCCGAGGAAGGCACGGCAGCCTTGACCTCCTGCAGCAGCTTGTGCGCCATGGCGCCCGCTTGTTGGAGGTCGCCAATGCCATCGGCCAGGATCACGAACTCGTCGCCGCCCAGCCGCCCCACGATGTCGTTCTTGCGAACGACACCGCGCAGCGCCTGCGCCACCGCCACCAGGGCCTGGTCGCCGGCCTGGTGCCCTTGCGTGTCGTTGAGCCGCTTGAATCCATCCAGGTCCAGGAACAACAGCGCTGCGGGCGTGCCATGGCGCTGGAGATGGTGCACCACCTGGTCCAGCGCCTTCATGAAGGCGCGCCGGTTGAGCAGGCCGGTGAGCGCATCGTGCAGCGCCATGGTGTTGAGCGTGGCCTCCAGGCGCTTGCGCTCGCTGATGTCGTGCATGAAGCCGGTGAACTCCCACGTGCCGCCCACCTGGGCACCGCTCCAGCTGAGCTCTATGGTCATCTCCTGCCCGTCGCGGCGGACTGCGGGAAGCTCAAGGCGGTTCGCCATGGCCGCGCCTCCACGGGACAGGAAGCCGGCAAGACCGTCATCGTGGTCTTGGCGCAGCGCCGGCGGCACGATGAGCGAGGACAGCGGCTGCCCAAGCGCTTCTTCCAGGCGCCAGCCGAACAAGCGCTCGGCGGCGGGGTTCCACTCGGTCACCAGGCCGCGGTCGTCCATCGACACGATGGCGTCGTTGGCGTGCAGGAGCATTGCGCGCAGCCGCGCCTCGCTCATATGCAATTGGGCCGCCATCTGCAGGCGCTGCTCATAGGCCAGCTGGCGGCCCAGTGCCCCGCCCAGGGTGGCGGCCATCAGCTCCAAGGTCTGCACCGCGGCGTCGTCGAAGCCGTGCGGCTCCCGTGCCAGGATCTTCAACACCCCGACCGCCTCGCCGGCGCAGAACAGCGGCGTGCAGACCATGGAGCGGACACCGATGCGCCGGCAGGCGTTGCGGTCCACCCGCGGATCTTCCTCGGTGTCGGCGCAGTGCAGGATTTCGAGGCGGGCCACGCTCAGGCCGGAGAGGCTGCCTTCCCGCTTCAGCCGCAGCCCCACATGGGCCGAAAACGAGGTGCTCGCGCAGCGGTAGACCATCTCGTCGTCCTCGACCAACTCGACGACGGCCCCCGCCGCGCCGGTGAGGGACTGCATGCTGTCCACGACGCGCTGCATGAAGGCATCCAGGTCCAACTCCGCATCCGACAGCTGCGATTGCGCCTGGATGATGCCGAGAAGCCGATCGAGCTGGGGAATGGTGGACGCCATGGCTTGCGAAGAACGAAAAAACCCCCTGTTATCGGCATTCCCGTGAAGAAGTTGAGCCCGGGGCACTGCCGGCGCGATTGCTCGCTATTTCTTATTTCTATTTGATCGGCGCGCCAGCACCGGGATTCAAGCCGTCCAGGCACAGCCGCAGCGCGGCCTGCGCGCATTCGACCGTCTCCTTGGGCGACAAATTGAAATGGAAGCGGTGGTAGTGCCAGGTCGTGGCGCTCAGGTAGTAGCGCACCTGGATGGCGGCGAGCCTGCGCTCGTGGGCGCTGCACTGCGGCGCATGGCTGTCGATGAGCGCATCCAGGCTTGGCCAGCGCTGGCTGATCACCTTCTCCCGCACCCGCTTGAACAGCTCGGTGTGCAGCACCGATTGCACCAGCGCCGCCTTGTCCTCGAAGCAGGGATACAGCCGCGCCGGGTACTCGCGCAGCGCCTGCACGCTGGCCGGCGGTGGCGGCAGTTGCAGCCCCTGCGCCGCGGCGCCGGCCACGGCGTCCAGAAAGGCGTCGCGCGAGGCGAAGTAGCGGAAGACCGTGCGCTCCGAAATCCCCGCGTGCCGCGCCACGGCGCGCGCGGTGACGTCGTTGACGTCCGCCTGCGCCAGCAGCTCCACGGCCGAGGCCAGGATGAGCTGCTGCGTGGCATCGGTGTGCCGTTCGGTCAAGGTGGGACGGCTTGACATGCGCTCTGCCTTCTTGTCATAGTGCATGACATCGTATCACTCCCGCAGGAGGCGCACATGGACGAAGCGACGCTGGTGAATGCAACGGTGGCGGACCGGCAGGCGGTCGTGGTGAAGGCCGGCGAGGGCGAGCGCCTGCCGGTGCTGGGCACGCAGGTGCGCTTTCTGTGCGAGGGCGCGCACATGGGGCGGCGCTTCTCGATGATGGAAGTGACGCTGCCGCTGGACATGGGGCCGCCCCCGCACGACCACGACTGGGACGAGGCGTATTACGTGCTCGAAGGGGACGTGCGCTTCCAGTTGGGCGACGAGTCCAGGCTCTTCACGCAGGGTGATTTCATCTATGCCCCCGGCGGCACGCTGCACGCGTTCAAGGGCGCGTCCAGCACGCCCGCGCGCGTGCTGGTGCTGGACGCGCCGGCGACCATGGAGGGTTTTTTCCGCGAAGCGGCGCGCGAGATCACCGTCTTCCCGCGCGACCTGGCCAAGGTGCCGGCGCTGGGCCAGAAGCACCAGTTGCGCTTCCGGCCGCCGGCTTGATGAGGGCACGGCGGCGGGCGCGGCGTGAGCTTCAGCGGCTGCCTGCGGCCGCCACCTGCTGCAGGCCTTGCGGGTCCAGGATGCGGATCTCACGCTGCCGCACCTCCAGCAGCCCCTGGGCCTGCAGCCATGTGAAGGCGCGGCTGACCGTCTCCTCCTTCATGCCCAGGTAGCTGCCCATGTCCTCGCGCGTCATGCGCAGCACCAGGGCCGAGGCCGAATAGCCCAGCGCCTGCAGCCGCTGCGTCAGCCGTATCAGGAAGGCGGCCAACCGCTCGCGCACCCCCAGGCTGCCCAGCAGCAGCATCACGCCGTGGTCGTGGACGATGAGGCGGCTCATGATGCGCAGCAACTGCTGCTGCAGCGCCTGCACGTCCGCGCCCACGCCCAACTGGCGTCCGAAGGGGATGACGCAGACCTGCGAGTCCTCCAGCGCCACCGCGTCCACCGTGTGGCGCCCGCTGGCGATGCCGGCCAGGCCCAGCAGGTCGCCCGCCATTTGAAAACCCGCCACCTGCTCGCGCCCGTCCTGCGCCGTGACGCGGGTCTTGAAGAAGCCCGTGCGCACCGCGTAGAGCGACTCCAGCGGTGCGCCGGCCCGCAGCAGCGCCTGGCCGCGGGGCACGGCGAGCTGTGCGCTGACCATCCCGTCCAGCCAGGCCGCCGCCGTGGCGTGCAGGCCTTGCGGCAGGCAAAGGCTGCGCAGGTGGCAGCCGGAACAAGCCACCCGGGGCGGCGGCTCCTGGCGTGAAAGCGGCAAGGGGTGAGGCATGGCGTTGGGCGGAACGCGGAATTCCTGGGCGGTACTGCGAAAACGGCAAACTGTATACAGTTCTGCGCACAAATTGCAGGCCGAGGCCGGCATGCCCTCAACGCGTGCAGGCCTTGGCTTCGTCTCTGGCAAGCCGTTTGAACAGCCATGTCCACGTCGTTTCCCTGTGCGCTGCGCATCACCTTGCGCGGCCTGGCCCAGATTTTTCTGCTCAGGCGCGCCGCTTCCGGCCTGCTGGTGGGCGCCGGCGTGCTGCTGGCCTCGCCGCGGCTGGCCGGCGTGGCGCTGCTGGGCAGCGCACTGGGCGCGGCGCTGGCCTGGCTGCTGGGCCGCCCGCGCGAGGAGGTGCGCGCCGGGCTGCACGGCTACAACGCCGCGCTGGCGGCGATGGCGTTGCAGGTGCTGTACGCGCCGCCCTTCCTGGCCCTGGTTTGGGCCGCGGTAGCGGCCACGCTGGCCGGCGTGCTGTGGCGCGGCGTGCACGGCTGGCCGGTGCCGGCGTACACGGTGCCCTTCCTGCTCACGGCGTGGATCGTGATGGCGCTGGCGCCGCAGTGGAGCCTGCAGCCGCAGCCGTCTCCCGCTGCCGACGGCTTTGGCTTGGGCGCAGGCCTGTTGCACGGCCTGGGCCAGGTGGTGTTCGTCCAGAGCGTACCGGCGGCGCTGTGCGCCGTGGCGGCCATCGCGCTGGAGTCGCCGCGCCTGGCGCTGCGGGTGCTGGCCGCCTCGGCGCTGGGCCTGGCCCTGGGCACGCTGGCCGAGCGGCCCGCGGGCGATTTGTCGGCCGGCCTGGCCGGCTTCAATGCCGTGCTGTGCGCGCTGGCCCTGGGCGCGCGAGCCTCGCTGCCGGCGTGCCTGGCGGCGGCAACGGGCGCCACGGCCTTGTCCCTGGCCGCGCAGGGCGCCGGCATTCCCGCGTTTACGGCGCCTTTCATCCTGTGCTCCTGGGCGGCGCTGCTGGCCGCACGGCGCGGCCGGTAACGCCGCCAGCAAGCCCTCCACAGGGCACGTTTACAAGGTGCAACACGCCACCACAGGTTGAGGACGCACCTTTAAAAACATCGATTCGGCAAGGGATTTTTCAGGCAAGGCCTGAACAGGAATAGGCGCTATTCCGGAACCCGGGGCGGGCTCTACGGGTTTACGCGAGCCGGATGGCATGCCGCTTTGTATACACTTTGGTCCAAGTCGCCGCGGAGCCCGGCCCAAGCGCCATGCTTGTTGTCCAGGTTGCGACTATCGCTCCTCACAGAGCCCGCTGTGGTGAGGGGATGGGCCGGAGCACACCTGGGCGCCGGCCATCTCCCTGCAGTTTTCAGATGGACATCTCCTATCTGGTCGACTGGGCCAACCTGCTGCTGCGCTGGGCCCACGTCATCACCGCCATCGCCTGGATCGGCGCCTCCTTCTACTTCGTGATGCTGGACAACAGCCTCGGCGCGCCCACGCATTCGGACCTGAAGAACAAGGGCGTGGACGGCGAGATGTGGGCCGTGCACGGCGGCGGCTTCTACCACTCCAACAAGTACATGGTGGCGCCCAAGTGGCTGCCGCTGCCCGAGAACCTGCACTGGTCGTACTGGGAGAGCTACTCGACGTGGCTCACGGGGTTCGGCCTCTTCACGGTCCTGTACCTCTTCAACGCCGGGACCTTCCTGGTGGACAAGAGCGTGCACGACTGGTCCGCGGGCGCGGCCATCGGTGCGGCGCTGGGTTTCCTCGCGGCCTTCTGGCTGCTGTACGACGGCATCTGCCGCACGCTGGGCCGCAGGAAGAACGGTGACCTGATCGTCGGCGTGCTGGTCTTCGCGCTGGTGGTGTTCGCGGCCTGGCTGGCCTGCCAGCTGTTCGCGGGCCGCGCGGCCTTCCTGCTGGTGGGCGCGATGATGGCCACGTCCATGAGCGCCAACGTGTTCTTCTGGATCATCCCGGGCCAGCGCACCGTGGTGGCGCAACTGCGCGCCGGGCAGCCCGTGGACCCGGTGCACGGTCAGCGCGGCAAGCAGCGCAGCGTGCACAACACCTACTTCACGCTGCCGGTGCTGATCGCCATGCTGTCCAACCACTACGGCTGGCTGTATCAGGCCAAGAACAACTGGCTGGTGCTGGTGCTGCTGATGCTGGCCGGCGCGTTGATCCGCCACAGCTTCGTCTCGCGCCACAAGGCGCACGTGCTGGGCAAGCGCACGCCGTGGGAGCACGCCGTGGTGGGCTCGCTGGCCCTGGTCGGCATGGCGCTGTGGCTGGCCCCTCCGCCGCGCGAGGCCGCCGGCATGGCCGCCGCGCAGCTTGCGGAGCCGGTGAAATTCCAGCAGGTGCAGGCCATCGTCGAGCAGCGCTGTTCCATGTGCCACAACGCGCAGCTCCAGAACAAAAACGTCGCGCTGCACACGGCCGACCTCATCAAGGTCAACGCCCAAGGCATCTACCAGCAGGCCGTGGTGCAAAAGACCATGCCGCTGAACAACGCCACGCAGATCACCGACGCCGAGCGTGCCCTGTTGGGCCGCTGGTTCGAAGCCGGCGCCCAGGCCCAGTAAGCGGCCGCCGCTTCTCGCAGTCCACCCACAAGGGCTGCCTCCCATGCAGGCGCCGCCCAAAGGCGCCGCGGGCAGCCCACCCCCAGGAGACACGGATGTCCAACGCTGACACGCTTGGAGCGGCCCCTGCCATGGCCGCCGCGACCGACCCACAGGAGGATCCCAAGGCCGTCCACCCGGTGGACGAGGTACTGCCCGCGGGCAAGCTGGCCGTGCTGGGTTTGCAGCACGTGCTGGTGATGTATGCCGGCGCGGTGGCGGTGCCGCTGATCATCGGCGGCGCCTTGAAGCTGCCCAAGGACCAGATCGCGCTGCTCATCAACGCCGACCTGCTGTGCTCCGGCATCGTCACGCTGATCCAGGCCATCGGCTTCTGGCGCTTCGGCATCCGGCTGCCGGTGATGATGGGCGTGACCTTCGCTGCCGTCGGCCCCATGCTGGCCATGGCGGCCAACCCCGATCTCGGCCTGCCGGGCATCTTCGGAGCGGTCATGGCCTCGGGCGTGTTCGCCACGCTGATCGCGCCCTTCATCAGCCGCTTGCTGCCGCTGTTTCCGCCGGTGGTCACGGGCGTGATCATCGCGACCATCGGCCTGTCGCTCATCCGCGTGGCCGCCAATTGGGCCGGCGGCGGCGCGGCCAACCCGAACTTCGGCGATCCGCTTTACTTGGGCGTGGCGCTGGCGGTGCTGCTGTCCATCGTGCTGATCACGCGCTTCGTCCGCGGCTTCTTCGCCAACGTGTCGGTGCTGCTGGGCTTGATCGTCGGTTTCCTCATCGCGCTGTCGCTGGGCCAGGTGAGCTTTGCCGGCATCGCCGAGGCGCCCTGGGTGGGCGCGGTCTATCCCTTCATGTTCGGTGCGCCCAAGTTCGACGCCGTGGCCATTGCGACGATGTGCGTGGTGATGGTGGTGGTGATGATCGAGTCCATGGGCATGTTCCTGGCGCTGAGCGACTTGACGAACAAGCCCATCACCCGCGAGGACCTGGCGCGCGGCCTGCGCGTGGACGGGCTGGGCACGCTCATCGGCGGCGTGCTCAACACCTTCCCGCACACCTCCTTCTCGCAGAACGTGGGCCTGGTGGGCGTCACCGGTGTGAAGAGCCGCTACGTGTGCGTGGCCGGCGGCTTCATCATGCTGGCGCTGGGCATGCTGCCCAAGCTGGCGCTGACCGTCGCCTCGGTGCCGCAGTTCGTCCTGGGCGGCGCGGGCATCGTGATGTTCGGCATGGTGGCGGCCACGGGCATACGCATCCTGCACGCCGTGGAGGTGCGCGGCGCCAAGCGCCACAACCTCTACATCATGGCCATCAGCCTGGGCGTGGGCCTGATCCCGGAAATCTCGCCGCGCTTCTTCAACAAGATGCCCCACGCGCTGGAGCCCATCCTGCACAGCGGCATCCTGCTGGCGGCCGTCACCGCGGTCATTCTCAACCTCGTCTACAACGGCTGGGAAAAGGTCAGCGCCGAGGAGCCGCATGCGCATTGAGGCGGGCGAATGCAGGCGCCAGGACGGCGCCTCGCGCAGCTCAAAACAACATACGCGATTGAACCGGCAACGTCAGCCCTCCTTGGCACGCCGTTTTCGCAAGGCCACGATCGGTACGGCGCTTTGCTTGCGCTTCTGAGATAGGTTGAAGAAGACAAAAGGGAAATCAGGCTGTTCAGCGGTGGGGGGCAGTGGCCGGAACGGGAGCCTTTTGTTTGTGGGCCAAACGCGTATGTTGTGAATGAGAGAGCTCAGTGGGACCGATGCGAAGCAATACTCGCCGACAGGCGCCGCCAAGCGCCGGGAACCGCAGGGTGCATCGCAAAAAAGGCGTGCAGGCCAGGCCCTGCACGCTTTTTCGTTGCATCAGCAACTTCACATAACTGTTATTGAAGTGCTCATGGCCCTGCGGCGATGCCGTGCTCCAAGCGGCCGCCATCCGCTCCTGCAACCGAAGTAGATACGCTGGTGGACGCCAAGAGTCCGGGCTCAGCCCACGGGCGGCAAGGCCGCCACATTGACGCAATGCGGCGGCCGCCGCCCTTGCAGCAGGCACAGCACCGCGTCCGCCGTGCCCTCGCTCATGCGGCGCATGCTCTCCACCGTCAGGCCGGCAGCGTGCGGCGACAGCAGCACGTTGGGCAGCGCCAGCAGCGGATGGCCCGCGGGCAGCGGCTGCGTGGTGAAAACGTCCAGCGCCGCCCCGTGCAGCCGGCCGGTGGCCAACGCGTGCAGCAGTGCCGCCTCGTCCAGCACTGCGCCGCGCGACACGTTGACCAGCACCGCATCGGCCTTGAGCAGGCCCAGCCGCCGCGCATCGATGAGCCCGCGCGAGCCCTCGGTCAGCGCGCAGGCCAGCACCAGCGCATCACAGCGCTCGCACAGCGTGTCCAGCCCGCAACCCTCGACGAAGGGCGGCAAGGCGTCCAGCCGGCGCTGGTGGCCCAGCACCTTCATGCCGTAGCCGAAGGCCGCGATCTCGGCCACGCGGCGGCCGATGTCGCCCACACCGACCAGCCCAAGCGTCGCGCCGTGCAGCTCGCGCGCGCCGTCGGCCAGCGCGCGGGCCGCCTCCCAGCCGCCGCGGCGCAGGCGCTGGTCCATCAGCGCGCTGCCGCGGCGCAGCAGCTGGATCGCGCCCATGACGTGCTCGGCCACCGCGTGGCGGTTGGAGCCCGGCACGTTGGCCACCGGAATGCCGCGCGCGCTGGCCGCCTCGACCGGGATCATGTCCACGCCCACGCCGTGGCGGACGATGCCGCGCAGGCGCAGCGCGTGCTCCAGCAAGTCGGCCGGCAGGGCCGAGCGGACGACGAGCACGTCCGCCTGCGCCACCAGCCGGCGCAGCGTCGCGGCCGACGTGTCGCCGGCCAGCCGGACCTCGGCCACCGCGGCGATGCGGGCTTCGCCGGCCGGGTCCATGGGGCCGGTCAGCAGGACCACGGGCCGCGCGCTCATGGGCGCCCCCTTCGCAGCGGCCGCGCCGGGGCGCTCATTCCGGCGTCACTCCGGCGTCGCGAACGACCTTGGACCACATCGCGCGCTGCGCCGCGATGTGTGCGGCAAAGGGCTCCACGCCGCTGCCCACCGCCTCCACGCCCAGCGCGGCGAACTGCGCCTTCACGTCGGCTTGCCTGAGCGCGCCGGCGATCTCGGCGTTGAGCTTGTCGACCACGGCCCTGGGCGTGCCTGCCGGCGCCGCCAGGCCGAACCAGACGCTCACCTCGTAGCCAGGCACGCCGGCCTCGGCGACGGTGGGCACGTCGGCCAGCAGCGGCGAGCGCGCCGGCGTCGTCACCGCCAGCACCCGCATCTTGCCGGACTTGATGTGCGGCAGCACGTTGGAGATGTTGTCGAACATCACCTGCACCTGCCCGCCTATGAGGTCCGTCACCGCCGGGCCACTGCCCTTGTAGGGCACATGCGTGATGTCCACGCCCGCCATCTGCTTGAATTTCTCCATGGACAGGTGGTTGGAGCTGCCGATGCCGGTGGAGGCGTAGCTCAGCGTGCCGGGCTTGGCCTTGGCCATCGCGATGAGCTCCTTGACCGAGTGCACCGGCAGCGAGGGGTGGACGACCAGCAGGTTGGCGGTGGTTGCCGCCAGCGTGATGGGCGCGAAGTCCTTCTGCGAGTCGTAGGGCAACTTGGCGAAGATGTAGGGATTGACCGCGAACGAGAAGGGCACGATGCCCAGCGTGTAGCCATCGGCCGCGGCCTTGGCGACCTGGTCCAGGCCTATCACCGTTGCGCCGCCGGGCCGGTTCTCGACCACCACGGGCTGGCCCCAGGCGGCCTGCAGCTTCACGCTGATGGTGCGCGCCAGCGTGTCGTTGAAGCCGCCGGGCGGATAGGGCACGACGATCCTGATGGGCTTGGCGGGGTAGGCGCCGGCGCCTTGCGCGAGCGCGGGCGCGGTGCCGGCCAGGCCCGCGAGGGCAGCAAGGCTCGCGGCGGCGAGCAGCAGGGAACGCTTGAGCATGGGTGTCTCCTGTGTCGTTGTAGTCGGGCTCCGGTCGCCGCGGCCGCGCCATGGCGACCGGGGGCCGGCGCCCCGGGGCTCAGAACTTGACCACGTAGCCCGGCCCGTCTATGGCGGGGAATTCGGCGAAGACCTTTTCGTCCACGTCCATGCCTATGCCCGGCTTCTCAGGCGGCTCGACGCAGCCGTCGGCGCCTAGGGCGAAGGGCACGCCGAACATGTCGCGCAGCGGGTTGAAGCGCGAGACGCAGGCCTCGAAGTAGCCGCCGTTGTCCAGCGCGGCCAGGAAGTGCAGCGTCGCCGCGTGGTTGATGCCGGTAGCCGAGCAGTGCGGGTGCACCGTGATGCCGAAGGCCGAGGCCATGGCCGCGATGCGCAGCGCCTCCGTGATGCCGCCGGTCTTCGAGAGGTCCGGCTGCCACAGCGTCACCGCCCTGTCCTCCAGCAGCCGGGCGAAGTCCCAGCGCGTGTAGTGGTTCTCCCCGGCGGCAATGGGCAGCGACGGCGCCAGCGTGGCGGCGATGCGGTAGGCACCGAAATCCAGCGCACTGAAGGGTTCCTCCAGCCAGCCCACGCGCGCCTCGGCCAGCGTGGGGATCACGCGGCGCGCGTCGGCCAGCGACCAGGCGGTGTTGGCGTCGGTGAGGATGTCCACGTCCGGCCCAAGCGCCTCGCGCACCGCGCGCACGCGCGCGGCGTCGTCGCGCGGGTTGTCGCCCAAGCGCAGCTTGAGCGCGCGGTAGCCCGCGGCGACGTGGCCGCGCGCCTCCTCCACCAGCTGCGGCACCGGCTGGAATCCCAGCGAAATGCCGCCGGCATACGCCGGCATCCGCTTGCGGCTGCCGCCCAGGAGCCGGTACAGCGGCATGCCCGCGGCCTTGCCGCGGATGTCCCACAGGGCCAGGTCTATGCCCGACAGGGCCAGCGCCGCGCCGGCGCCCAGGCCGTGGCTGGAGAGCTGCATGCGGTGCACGCGCGACCACACGCCCACCACGTCGCAGGCGTCCATGCCCACGAGCATGGGGTTGAGCGTGGCGTTGACCAGCGCGGCAACGGCGCCGGGGCTGCGGCCCGGGTGGGCCTCGCCGTAGCCGGTGAGCCCCTCGTCGGTCTCGACGCGGACGACGATGGCGTCGCGCTTGATGGTGGCGCCCACGCCGACCTTGACGGTCTGCCCTTCCGGCAGGCGATAGGACAGCGGGATGGCGGTGATGCGGGTGATCTTCATGCGGAGCTTCCGGTTCGGTTTTGCAGGTAGCCACGCGCGGGCGCCAGGCCCTGGCGGGCCAGCGCGGCGGCGGCGGTGGCGACGAACTCGCGCGGCAGCCGTGTGCCGGCGTGCAGGCGCGGCGGCTGGGCCATGCCCGCCGCTTCGCCATGGGCCATGACGTGATCCAGCGCCTTGTTCGCGTTGGTGAAGGCGTTGCCCACCGGCAGCGCGGCGGCCGCGGCGAACACCGGCTCCACCACGGCCTCGATGCGGGCCGACAGCGCCTGCGCCTGCTCGCGCCGGCCGGCGCACAGCGCATCGAGCACGCCGCCCAGCGCCGCGCCCAGGCCATTAGCGGTGCTCAGCAAGGCGCCGTCGTAGCGGCCGCCGCCCGCCTTGGGGTGGCGCGCATAGCCGCCCTCGGCGCCGCGCAGCAGCAGCACGCCGTCGGCGTCGTCCGCGGCCTGGGCCAGCGTGTCCTCACCGCTGGTGTCCTTGAGCATCAGCAAGTTGGCGTGGCGCGCCACCAGCGCGGCATAAGTGGCCGCAGCGATGCGGTTGCCCGTGACCTGCGGCAACTGGTAGAGCGACACGGGCACGCCGCTGGCCAGCAGCTCGTCGAGCGCGCTGCCCAGCTCGTCCTGCGACAGCGCCTGGCCGTGCGGCGCGCACAGCGTGAGGGCCGCCACGCCGCAGCGCGCGAAGGCCTCGGTCGGGTCGTCGGTGCCGGCCTGCGCGCACAGCGCGGCCACCGTGGCGGCCATGGCCTGCCGCATGCCTTGCGCCGTGGGCTTGAGCACGCCCAGCAACACCGCGAAGCCGCGCTCGCGGGCCAGCGGCAGCATCTCGGCCACCAGGCGCTGGCGCTGCGCCTCGTCCAGCTCCCAGCCGTCGCCGGTGGAGCCGGCCAGCAGCAGGCCGCCGACGTGGGGGCGTATCGCGTCGAGCTGGCGGGCCGTGCGCTCCAGGTCGAGCGAGCCGTCGTCGCGGTAGTGCGTCAGCAGCGGGCACCACAGGCGCGGCGCACCCGCGGGCAGCAGTTGCCGCAACAGCTCGCGCCGCCGTGCGGCAACGGGCCTCGTCTCCTTGGTCATGGTCGTCCTCGTGTGAAGGGATGCGACGCAGTCTAGGAAGCGGCGGCCGTCACAAAAAGATATGCCGTGTCATTTCAGCTATGCTTCCCAAGCATGCCTACGCCTGAGCTGAACCTGCACCGCATCGAAGCTTTCCTGGCTGTGATGGAGCTGGGGAACATCTCGCGCGCGGCGGCACACATCGAGGTGGCGCAGTCGGTCGTGAGCCGGCACCTTGCGGCGCTGGAGGCGCAGTTGGGCTGCCGGCTGTTCGAGCGCACGGGCCGGGGCGTGGCGCCCACGCCGTCGGCGGCGCGCTTGGCACCGCGGCTGCGCGCCGCGATGGACGAGATGCTGCGCGCCACCACCGAAGCCGCCGAAACCGGCAACCAGCCCGGCGGCGTGGTGCGCCTGGGGGTGGTGCCGTCGGTGGCGCAACCGCTGGTGGGCCGGCTCTACCAGCGTGTGGCCGAGCGGCTGCCGCGCGTGCAGCTGCAGTTCGTGGAGGGCTTCAGCAATGCGCTGGAGGAGCAGGTGGCCGACGCGCGCATAGACCTCGCGGTGATCAACCGCTTCGGCCGTCAGGTGCGCCGCGGCGAGGAGCGGCTGTGCGTGCTGGAGAGCCTGGTGATCGGCCCGGCCGGCATGTTCGCGCCGGATCAGGCGCTGAGCTTTCGCCAGCTCGCCGAGCGGCCGCTGGTGCTGGCGACGCGGCCCAACGGGCGCGCGCCTTTCGACCAAGCCTCGCGCCACACCGGGGTGAAGCTGCGCGTCGTGGCCGAGTCCGACTCGCTGCTGGTGATGAAGGCCTTGATCCTGGATGCGGGCCTGTGCACCGTGCTGCCGCGCCAGGCGGTGCAGGATGAGCTGCACCGCGGCTTGATGTCGGCAGCCCGCCTGGTGCGGCCCTCGATTCCGCGTGTGCTGTCACTGGTGTCCGCGCCCCGCCATGCCGGCAGCGAGGCCGCGCGCGCGGTGGCGCGCGAACTGCGCGAGCTGGTGGACGAGGCGTTGCAGCAAGGCGCCTGGTAGACGCTGGCCGCCGCGGCCCGCGCCCAGGCGCGGGCCGGGATCCGTCGGGAATCGACAAGCATCAGCCGGGGATCGGCCAGGAACAGGCCCAGAGGGGTTCAGCCCTCAAAAGCTGGTCCATTCGTCGTCGCCCCCCTCGGCCACGGCGTGCTGGCGCGGGGCGGCCAGTGCCTGGGCAGGTGCCGGCCTGGTGCGCAAGCCGGTGCGCGCCACGCTGGAGGGCTGGCCGCAGGCGCGGCGCGTGGCGGCAGTGGCCTGCGGCAGCGGTTTCACGGGCGCGAACGCGGCCGGTGCGGGCCGCTCGCCCGGGTCCATGGCGGCGCCGCCCTGGTGGCCCAGGCGGAACACCGCTACCGCGTCCACCAGGCGCTGCGACTGCAGGCGCAGGCTCTCGGCGGCGGCGGCGCTTTCCTCCACCAGCGCCGCGTTCTGCTGCGTGACCTGGTCCATCTGCGACACCGCCTCGCCGATCTGCGAAACGCCCTTGTGCTGCTCGGCGCTGGCGGCGTTGATCTCGCCCATGAGGTCCGTCACGCGGCGAATCGCGCCCACGACCTCCTCCATGGTCTGGCCGGCCTGCGCCACCTGCGCCGAGCCCTCGCCCACGCGCTGCACGCTGTCGGTGATGAGCGCCTTGATCTCCTTGGCCGCCTGCGCGCTGCGCTGCGCCAGGGTGCGCACTTCGCCGGCCACGACGGCGAAGCCGCGGCCCTGCTCGCCGGCACGCGCGGCTTCCACGGCCGCGTTGAGCGCCAGGATGTTGGTCTGGAAGGCGATGCCGTCGATGGTGCCGATGATGTCGGAGATCTTGCGCGAGCTCTCCTCCATGCCTTGCATGGTGTTCACCACCTGCTGCACGACCGAGCCGCCCCGGACCGCCACGGACGAGGCGCCCTGGGCCAGCTGGTCGGCCTGGCCGGCGTTGTCGGCGTTGTGGCGCACGGTGCTGCCCAGCTCGTCCATGGCGGCGGCGGTCTGCTGCAGCGCCGAGGCCTGCTCCTCGGTGCGCTGGCTCAGGTCCTGGTTGCCATGGGCGATCTGCGAGCTGGCCGAGGCCACGCTTTCCGCGCCCTGCCGCACGGTAGCCACCACCTGCGACAGTGACGATTGCATGCGCGCCACGGCGGCCATCACGCTGGCCGGCGCGTCCGGCGGCACGCTCAGCGGCTGGCTCAGGTCGCTGTCGGCCACGCGGTTCACGATGTCGGCCAGCTCCGCCGGCTCCGCACCCAGCGCCTTGCGCAGGCCGCGGGCCGTCACCCAGGCCACCGCGCCGCCGATCACGGCCATGAGCAGCGCCAGCACGCCCATGACGCTCATGGCCGTCTGCACGGTGGCTTCGGATTCGCGGGCCAGCTCCTTGGCCATGTCCTGCTGCATGTCGCGCGACTCCATGACCGCCTTGAAGATGACGTGCTGCAACTCGCGCGCGGGCCCAAGCAACTGCTTGCCGGCCTCGGCCTTGTTGCCCTGGTCGGCCAATTCGAGGGCCTTGTCCACGGCAGTGACAAACTGCCCCCGGTTGTCCTCAATGGTTTTCAGCAGTTCCTTGCCTCGCGGTATGACGATGACTTTGTCAAACTCGACCAGCAGGGCCGCATTCTTTTCGCGGTAATGCCTGATCTTTTCCCGCTCACCGGCCTGAAAATTCTTGTCGTCGCTGATCAAATAATTGCGGGCAGAGCGCGCCACGCCGTCGAAATTGTCCAGCATCTCGCTGAACTCGGCAATTTTGACCAACCGGTTGTGGGCCAGCTCATCGACTTTGCCATCCAGGCTTTTCATGGTGGACAAGGAATAGGCAGAAATACTCAGGCCAATAGCGGCCACGGTACCAAAAGCCAGAGCCAGGCGGGCTGAAGTGCCCAGTCGAGTGTGCTGCGTCATGATGCGTGAATGGTTTTATGGGCTCGTTATCGGAATTTCATGTTTTCCGAACATGAAATGCCATCGAGTGGCCACTTATCAAGCAGCCCGCATCTCCGATAATTGGGCAACGACCCATTCACCACGAGATGTTGAAAGCATGACGAAAGCACGATTTGGATCTGTTACAGCACTGTCAAGCATGCCTTTGGACAAAATATGTCCAAGCCCACACAGATACACAACTGACACGAAACTGACGCAAATTGTGGCCGATTTGTGATGAAGGGCTTTCCAGGAAACAAGGTTCTTCGGGTTTTTCCGAAGACCCAATATAAATTCAAGCGCCAGCGGGAGAAATTTATTTATAGATATTTGTTCTGAACAAAGCGTGCATTTGGCACGCGGGTCAATCCTGCACCGAGACGTCTGCGGGGTGCCGGTGCGCCGCGTCGGCCAGTGCCCGGCACAGCGCCACGGGCGAGCAGGGTTTGGGGAGCACCTGGAAGCCGTGGCTGAGCGCCTTGTGCAGCTGGGAGGTGTAGCCCGTCATCAGGACGATGGGCAGCAAGGGGTGCGTGCGCTGCAGTTGCAGCGCCAGGTCCAGCCCGTTGAGCGCTCCGGGCATGACGATGTCGCTGAGCACCACGTCCACGCGCGCCTGCGGCTGCGCCAGCTCGCGCAGCGCGGCCTGCGCGTCGCCCGCGCGCAGCACGCGTGCGCCGCTTTGCTGCAGCAGCGGCGCCAGGGCGCTGGCGATCTCGTCGTTGTCCTCCACCAGCAGCACGGTGCCGCTGAGCGAGGGCAGGGTTTGTGGCTCGTCGGCCGGCGGCTCGACGCTGTCGTCGGCCGCGGGCAGGTAGATGGTCACGGAAGTGCCTTCCCCCGGCTCGCTGTCGAGCTGCACGCTGCCGCCGGCCTGCGTGGCGAAGCCGTAGACCTGCGCCAGGCCCAGCCCGGTGCCCTGCCCCGGCGGCTTGGAGGTGAAGAAGGGCTCGAAGACGCGGTCGCGCAGCTCGGCCGGGATGCCGCTGCCGCTGTCCGACACCGTGATGGCCACGCGCGGCGACGCCCCCTGGCCGCCCGCCTGGCGCGTGACGTTCACCAACAGCCGCCCGCCCTGCGGCATGGCGTCGCGGGCGTTGAGCGCCAGGTTGATCAGCGCCAGCTCCAGCTCCGCGCGGTCGGCCAACACGCAGCCCACGTCGGCGCCCACGTTGCCGCTGACCTGCACCGGGCGGCCCACCGAGGTCTGGATGAGGCTCAGCAGCGGCGGCAGTGCGTCGCGCAGCCGTATGGAGATGACCTGCAGCGGCTGGCGCCGCGCGAAGGTGAGCAACTGCCGCGTGAGCTGCGCGCCGGTGGTGACGGCGCGGTCTATGGCCGACAACGCGTTGTCCGGCGACTGGCCCACCGCCAGCAGGCGGCGGACGAGCTGGTTGTTGGTGTGCACCACCATCAACAGGTTGTTGAAGTCGTGGGCCACGCCGCCGGTGATGTGGCCCAGGGCCTCCAGCTTTTGCGCCTGCACGAGCGCCGTCTCGGCACGGATGCGCTGGCGCACCTCGTCCTGCAGCGCCTGCACGGCGCGCGCCTCGCGGCCGCGGCCGCGCGCGGCGCGCCAGCTCACGGCGGCCAGGCCCAGGGCCAGCGGCAGCAGGAAGGCCGCCAGCAGCGCCATCTCGCGCCGCCAGGCGGCGACGACGATGGCGTCGTCGAAGGCCGCCACCACGTACAGCGGCAGCTCGCCGACGCGGCGGAAGGCGAGCTGGCGAGGCACTTGGTCGATGGTGGACGTGCCGGCCAGGGTGCCCTTCTCGGCTCCGGCGCGCATGGGCGCCAGCAGCCGGCTTTCGGCCTGCAGCGCCGTGCCCAGCGGCACGGCGGGCAGCCGCGCGATGACGGCGCCGTCGGCACGCAGCAGCGCGATGCTCAGCCCGGGCTGGCCGCGGGCGATCTCCTCGTAGAAGGACTTGAAGTAGTCCGGGTAGAGCGACACCGACAGCACGCCCTGGAAGCGGCCCTGCGCGTCCTGGCGGCGCAGGGTGAAGTCGAAAAAGGGCTCGCCGGTGGTGCGGCTCACCAGCGGCCGCGACACGAACCAGCGGCCCTCGCGCGCCTCGGCCGAATCGCGCGCCCAATCGAAGTATTCGCGGTCGGCCACATTGAGCCAGGCCGGCGGCACGGCCACGCGGCTGCTGACCAGCGGCGCGCCGCGCTCGTCCCACAGCCACAGCGACTGCAGTTGTCCCAGGCCGCGTGTGCCGGCCTTCAACTGCTGGTGCAGCGCCGTGCGCCGCGCGGCGATCTCCTCGTTGGACAAGCCCGCCACCGCGGCCAGCGCCAGCCGGGCCAGCACGTCGTTGGTCTCGGCCACGCGCGCGGCGTGCTCCTGCACCACGTGCGCCGCCAGCGCGGCGCGGTGCTGCGCCTCCTTGAAGCTTTCGCCGTAGCGAAAGTGGGCCACGGCCACGAACAGCAGTGCCGGGACGAGGATGGAGCCCAGCAAGGCCACGCGGGACCAGCGGGCGGCGGCAAGAGACGCGGTTACGGGCATCACGGCTCCGTGGCGCAGGGTGAACCGCTCGGTGCATCTGTACGCCAAGGCGCCGCATGCACGAGCACGGGGCGGCCACTTTAGCCGCCCAACGGGCCGGAGCGACAGTGGAACTTCGGGGGCCGCGCGCGGCTGCAGCGCATGGCGCAGGTCATCGCGCCGCGCCTGGAGCGCGTGGAGCGGCGGCTCAAGGCGCGCCGCGCGGCGCTGCCGCCGCGCAGAGGCGGCGGGCGCCGGCCTCGGCTTACTTCTTGGCCGGGGCTTTGGGCGTGGGGCCCAGGGGCTGCGTGCCCTTCATGAAGTCGGAGAACGACACGTCCCCGCTCTGGCCCGTGGCCAGTTGCTTGCCGGAAATCTTGGGCGGCTCGGGCTTGTGGTCGGGGTTGGAGCGGGGGTTGGGCGCAGCCTCGCGCTTGGGCAGGGGCTGTTCGCGGTCGAGCTGCTTCCAGTTGTCGAAGCCGCTCTTTTGGGCCATGCGGTCGAAGGCGGCGGCCAGCGACGATTCCATCGCTTGCTTCTTGGGGCCGCGCTGCTCGGCGGCGGGGGCGGGCGCGGCGGGCGCTTGGTTCTGCTTCATGGATGAGGAAACGTCGGTGTCCGGACTCAAAACGCGTATTTTCGCCCCACCCGAGCGCCACGCCCAGCGGCACGGCTTCTCGCCACCCCGCGCACTGCGACTTTAGGCAGCCCGGACCGGTCTGCGCGCGCGCCGGATGCTGGGATACTCGCCGCCTTTTTCCGCGTCCACCCCCCGCACCATGAACCTGAAGATCGTCGTCTACAGCAAGAGCGCCTGCCCCCAGTGCGACACCGCCAAGAAGCTGCTGCAGAGCAAGGGCCTGCCCTTCGAAGTCATACAGATCGACGACGAGGCCCAGCGCCTGGCCTTCTACGAGCGCTGCGGCCCGTCCGTGCGGCAGATGCCGCAGATCTTCATCAACGACCAGCGCGTGGGCGGCGTGGCCGGCCTGCAGGCCGCGCTGGCGCAGCTCGGCCGCTGAAGGCGGCCTTCAGCCCTCGCGCAGCGCGCGGCCGTGATCGGCCACGGCGGCCACGATGTGGTCGAACACCAGCCGCACCCGCGCGGGCACCGGGCCGCGCTGCGGCCGGTACACCCATACGTCCCAGGGCGGCGGCGCGAGCTGCGGCAGCAGCGCCACCAGCGCGCCTGAGCGCAGCAGCGGCGCCGCAAGGTAGTCCGGCAACTGGCCCACGGCCAGACCGGCCAGGATGGCGCCCACTTCCGCGTCCGGGTCGTCGGTTACGAAGGTGTCGCTGCCCGGCGTGAACTGCCGCCCGCTGGCGAAGTACCAGCTCCAGGTGCGGCCCGTGTTGGGGTCCAGCAGGGCCGTGACCGGCAGCGCCGACAAGTCCTCCAGCCGCTGCGGCGCGCCCAGGCGCCGCACCAGCGCCGGCGTGGCCACCAGCGAAAAGGCCACCTCGCCGGCCTTGCGCGCCACCAGGCGGCTGTCGCGCAGAAAGCCGATGCGCACGCCCACGTCGATCTGTTCGTCCACCACATCGGCGAACACGTCCGACAGCCGCACGTCCAGCGCCAGCCCCGGGTGCTGCGCCGCCAGCCCCGCCAGCGCCGGTACCAGCGCGCCGCGGCCCAGCACGCGCGGCGCCGTGATGCGCACCCGCCCCGCCAGTTGCGAGGCCGCCGGCACCCGCCCCGGCGTGCTGAACAGGCTTTCCACGTCCGCCAGCAGCGGGCGCGAGCGCGCCGCGAGCTGCTCGCCGAAGGCCGTGATGCGCACCTGCCGCGTGCTGCGGTGAAACAGCAGCTCGCCGAAGTGCTCCTCCAGCTCCTTGACGGCGCGCGTCACCGTCTGCGGCGAACCGCCCAAGCGCAGCGCCGCTTCGCGAAAGCTCCCGCACTCGGCCGCCGTGAGAAAGATGCGCAGCAGCTCCAGTTGATTCGACACCTTGTTTCCGCCCCTGGGCGCTCGCGCCAGATTGTTCCAGCCTGAGGAATTCTGAAGTCGCCATTCTTCCATTTACAGGCGGGCCCTGGTCTCGAACAATGGGCCGCCGTCCCCGACGACGTGGCCCGCCTTGCCCAGGCAAGCGGCGGCGTCCGCCGCGTCGCGGCCCAACCCCGAACAAGGAAGCACCCCGCTATGAAGACTCGCGCCGCCGTGGCCTGGAAGGCCGGAGAACCGCTCACCATCGAGACCGTGGACCTGGAAGGCCCGCGCGCCGGCGAGGTGCTCGTGGAGGTCAAGGCCACCGGCATCTGCCACACCGACTACTACACCCTCTCCGGCGCCGACCCGGAAGGCTTGTTCCCCGCCATCCTCGGCCACGAGGGCGCGGGCGTGGTGATGGAAGTGGGTGCGGGCGTGACCAGCCTGCGCCCCGGCGACCACGTCATTCCGCTCTACACGCCGGAATGCCGCCAGTGCAAGTTCTGCCTCTCGCGCAAGACCAACCTGTGCCAGGCCATCCGCTCCACGCAGGGCAAGGGCCTGATGCCCGACGGCTCCAGCCGCTTCTCCCTCGACGGCAAGCCCATCCTCCATTACATGGGCACCTCCACCTTCGCCAACCACATCGTGGTGCCCGAGATCGCGCTGGCCAAGATCCGCCCCGACGCGCCTTTCGACAAGGTCTGCTACATCGGCTGCGGCGTCACCACGGGACTGGGCGCCGTGCTCTTCAACGCCAAGGTGGAAGCGGGCGCCAACGTGGTCGTGTTCGGCTTGGGCGGCATCGGCCTGAACGTGATCCAGGGCGCGCGCATGGTGGGCGCGGACAAGATCATCGGCGTGGACCTGAACCCCGGGCGCCAGGAAATGGCGCGCAAGTTCGGCATGACGCACTTCATCAACCCCAAGGACGTGGGCAACGTGGTGGACGCCATCGTCCAGCTCACCGACGGCGGCGCCGACTACAGCTTCGAGTGCATAGGCAACACCACCACCATGCGCCAGGCGCTGGAGTGCACGCACAAGGGCTGGGGGCGCAGCCTCATCATCGGCGTGGCCGAGGCCGGGGCGGAAATCTCCACGCGGCCCTTCCAGCTCGTCACCGGGCGCAAGTGGGAAGGCTCGGCCTTCGGCGGCGCGCGCGGCCGCACCGACGTGCCCAAGATCGTGGACTGGTACATGGAAGGCAAGATCGACATCGACAGCCTCATCACCCACAAGCTCAAGCTCGAAGACATCAACGAGGGCTTCGGCTTGATGAAGCGCGGCGAGTCCATCCGCTCGGTCGTCGAGTTCTGAGCGCCATGCAGACGCTCAGCGAACACGGCTGCTTCGGCGGCACCCAGGGCTTCTACAAGCACGACTCGGCCGTCATCGGCGCGCCCATGAAGTTCGGCGTGTACGTGCCGCCGCAGGCCAAGAACGGCCCGGTGCCGGTGCTGTACTACCTGGCCGGGTTGACCTGCACGGAGGAAACCTTTGCCATCAAGGCCGGCGCGCAGCGCGTGGCCGCGGAGCTGGGCCTGATGCTGGTGACGCCGGACACCAGCCCGCGCGACACCGGCATCGAAGGCGCCGACGCGGCCTGGGACTTCGGCCACGGCGCCGGCTTCTACCTCGACGCCACGCAATCGCCCTGGTCCGCGCGCTTTCGCATGGAGAGCTGGGTGACGCGCGAGCTGCGCGAGCTCGTGGCCGCCCACTTCCCCGCGCGCGACGACCGCGTGGGCCTGTTCGGCCACTCCATGGGCGGCCACGGCGCGCTGACGCTGGCGCTGCGCCACCCGGGGCGCTACCAGAGCGTGTCGGCCTTCGCGCCCATCGCGGCGCCCTCGCGCTGCCCGTGGGGCGAAAAGGCCTTCACCGGCTACCTGGGCAGCAACCGCGCCGATTGGGCGGCGCACGACGCCACGGAGCTGATCGCCGCGGGCGGGCGGCTGCCGCCCCTGCTTATCGACCAGGGTTTGGCCGACAAATTCCTGGCCGAGCAACTGCACCCGCACCTGTTCGAAGTCGCCTGCGCCCAAGCCGGCCAGCCGCTGACGCTGCGCCGCCACGAGGGCTACGACCACGGCTACTACTTCATCGCCACCTTCGTGGAAGACCACCTGCGCCACCACGCGGCCACGCTGCTGGCCTAGCGCGTGAGCGGCCTGCCCGCCAGCGGCGGGCGGCGCGGGCGCGTGGCACCGGCAAGGGTGCACGGCACGCGGCCGGGTATGGTGGCGCCCATGTCCGCTGCCCTCAAGAACTCGCTATTGACGCTTCGCGACCTGGCCATCACGGCCGGGCCCTTCCTGCTGCTGGGCCTGCTGCTGCTGGCGCTGGCGTACTGGGTGCTGGACCCGACGCCACCGCGCCACGTGACGCTGGCCACCGGCGCCCCGCAGGGCGCCTACACCGAGTTCGGCCACCGCTACGCGGCGCTGCTGGAGAAGCACGGCATACGGGTGGAGATACGCACCACGCAGGGGGCGGCCGAGAACGCCGCGCTGTTGCGCGATCCGGATTCCGGCGTGGACATCGGCTTCGCGCAGGGCGGCGCGGCCGACGTGCAGGACGACGGGCTGCTGTCCCTGGGCAGCGTGTTCTACGAGCCGCTGTGGCTGTTCTACCGCGACGACTCGGCGCGGCGGCTGCTGCCCAAGCCGGCACGTGCCGCGTCCGGCGCCGCCGAGCCGCCCGCGCTCACCAGCCTGGCGCAGTTGGCGGGCTGGAAGCTCAACGTCGGCGCCCCCGGCAGCGGCGTGCCGCCGCTGATGGAGCGGCTGCTGCAGGCCAACGGCGTGGCGCCCTCGGCGCTCACGCTGGGGAAGCAGCCGCTCACGCCGGCCGTGGTCGAGCTGCTGGCGGGGCGGGTGGACGCGCTGGTGATGGCCTCGGCGCCGGAATCGCACATGGTGCAGATGCTGCTGCGCACGCCGGGCATCCGGCTGGCCAGCCTGTCGCAGGCCGAGGCCTACGCGCGGCGCTTCCCGTTCATCAGCCACGTGGTGCTGCCGCGCGGCGTGGCCGACCTGGCCAGCGACACGCCGGCGCAGGACGTGCATCTCATCGCCCCCACGGCCACGCTGGTGGCGCGCGAGTCGCTGCACCCGGCGCTGATGCAGCTTTTCGTCCAGGCCGCGCAGCAGGTGCACGGGCAGCCGGGCTGGTTCCAGCACAAGGGCGACTTTCCCAGCGCGCAGAACACCGAGTGGCCGCTGGCGGCCGAGGCGCAGCGCTTCTACAAGACGGGCACGCCGTGGCTGCAGCGCTACCTGCCCTTCTGGCTGGCCAATCTGCTGGACCGGATGTGGTTTGCGCTGGTGGCCATCGTGGCGGTGCTGCTGCCGCTGTCCAAGGTCGTTCCGCCGCTCTACCAGTTCCGCGTGCGCTCGCGCGTGTTCCGCTGGTACGGGCAGTTGCGCGTCGTGGAGGAGGCGGTGGAGCGCCGCCCGGCGCTGGAGCTGCTGCGCGAGCTGGAGGACATCGAGGCCCGCGTGGGCCGTGTGCAGATCCCCCTGTCCTACGCCGACCAGCTCTACGACCTGCGCAGCCACATCCAGCTCGTCCGCCGGCGCTTGCGCGAGCGGCTGCCGGCGACGACCGCGGCGGCGGACGAGAAGCACGGCCCCGAAGTGCCGGCGCGGCAGCTGGTGCATTGAGGCGGCGCGCGCCCGCTGCGGCGGGTTCCGCGGCCTGCAGCGCACGGACCGGCCGCGCCCAACGGGGGTGTTAGACCGTCTAACACCACGTTCAGGGGGCCACGCCGGGCCGGCCTACGAGCCGCTTTCCACCCCGCCCCCCACCGCCTTGAACACCGCCACCAGCCCCGTGTGCAGCCGCGCCCGGCTCTCGGCCAGGTCGGCGCTCGCCTGCAGGTAGGCCAGCCGGGCCTGCAGCGGCGCCAGTTCACTGCCCAGGCCATGGGCGCGGCGGCCCTGGGCCAGGGCCCAGGCGGCGCGGCGGTCGTCCAGCCGCGCCGCCAGCTCGGCGTGGCGGCGGCGCTCGGCGGCGTAGTCCAGCAGCGTGTCGTCCACCTCCTGCCAGGCCTTCAGCACGGCCTGCTGGTAGGCCACCGCGGCCTGCTGCTGCTGCAGCCGGCGCAGCTCCACCGTGGCGCGGCGGCGGCCCCGGTCGAACAGCGGCAGGCTCAGCACGGGGCCGACCTGCCAGGTGCGCGAGCCCCAGTCGCCAAAGCGGCCGGCTTCCACGCTTTGCAGGCCCACGCTGGCGCCCAACGCGATGCGCGGGTACAGGTCGGCCACGGCCACGCCGATGTCGGCCGTGGCGGCATGCAACTGCGCCTCGGCCGCGCGCACGTCCGGGCGGCGGCGGGCCAGCTCGGAAGGCAGGCCCAGCGACAGGTCCGGCAGCGCGGGCGCCGCGTCCACGGCGGGCAGCGGCAGCGGCGCCAGCGCGTCACCCAGGCTGCCGGGCAGCCCGCCGGTGAGCGTGGCGATCTGGTTCGCCAGGGCCGCCTCGCGCGCACGCAGCGGCGCCTGCGCCGCCTGCAGCTCGGCCACGCGGGTGCGCTGCGCCAAGGGCTCGTCCTCGGCCATCAGCCCGGCCGCAGCCTGCGCCTGCAGCAGGCCCAGCGCGTCACGGGCGGCGGCCACCTGCTCGGCCAGCAAGGCCTGCTGGCGCTGCGCCAGCCGCCATTGGAAATACGCGCGCGCCAGCTCGCTGCCCAGGGCCAGGCGCGTTTGCGCCAGCAGCGCCGCCGCGCCCTCCACGCCCGCGTCGGCGGACTCGATGCTGCGCCGCACCCGCCCCCACAAGTCCAGCTCCCAGGACGCATCGAACCCCGCCTGGTACAGCGGAAAGGGCGACGCGAGCACCTCGGTGAGCGCCGCGCGGTTGGCGCCGCCTAGGGCCTGCACCAGCCGCGTCTCGGCACCGCTTTCGCTCTGGCGCTGGCGCGTGGCGCGTGCGCTGGCGTCCACGTGCGGCGCGGCCTGCGAGGCCACCACCGCCTGCTGCAGCCGGCTTTGCGCAAAGCGCAGCGCGGCGCTGTGCAGGTCGTGGCTGCCGGCCAGCAGGCGGTCCTGCAGCGCATCCAGCGCCGGATCGCCGAACACCGTCCACCAGCGCTGCGGCAGCGTTTCTTCGTTGACGGGCAGGCCCCTCAACAAATCCGGCGCGCTGCTGGGCCGCTGCTGCGGGGCCGGCGGCGCGGGCGGCTCGAAGTCAGGCCCCACCGCGGCGCAGCCGGCCAGCGCCAGCGCGGCAGCCACGGCCAGCCAGGCGCGGCGGGACGGGCGGAGGGTTGAGCGGGCAATCTTCATGGCCTTCTCTTCTTCAGTCGCTCAGACGAGGCGGTTGCGGAACAGCCAGCCCGCCAGCGGCAGCGTGACGGCGGCGACGCCCAGGAAGGGGAGCAGGTCCTGCCAGACCTGGGTGAGCGTCGCGCCCTCCAGGTAGACGCGGCGCACGAGGTCGATGGCAAAGCGCAGCGGGTTCACGTACGTGGCGATCTGGAAGGCCTGCGGCATGTTGTGCACCGGGGTGGCGAGGCCCGACAGCAGCACCAGGGGCATGAGCAGGACGAAGGTGTAGAGCATGGCCTGCTGCATGTTGGCCGAGAGGGCCGAGATGGACAGGCCCATGCCCACCACCGCCAGCGTGAACAGCAGCAGCCCGAGCAGCAGCGCCGGCGCGCTGCCGGCCATGGGCACGTGGAACCAGAAGCGCGTGACCAGCAGGATGAGCGTGGACTGCAGCAGGCCGATGGCCATGGACGGCAGCGCCTTGCCCACCATGATCATCCCCGGCGTGCAGGGCGTGACCAGGAGCTGGTCGAAGGTGCCCTGCTCGCGCTCGCGCGCCACCGACAGGGCCGACAGCATCATCACCTGCAGCATGCTCAGCGAGGCGATCAGCCCCGGCATGATGTTCCAGCGCGTCTCCAGGTTGGGGTTGAACCAGGCGCGCGACACCACGCTCACCGGCGGCGCGGCGCCGGGCAGGCCGGCGTTGAAGTCGGCCACGATGGCGCGCACCTGCGCCGCCGCGTTGCCCGCCGTGGTGGAGTTGCGCCCGTCCAGGATCAACTGCAGCGGCGCCGCCTGGCCGGCGGCCAGGCGCGATTCGAAGTCGGCCGGGAAGTGCAGCACCAGCAGCGCATCCCCGGCATCGACCACCTGCGCGATCTGGCGCGGCGCCTGCAGCGTGGCCACGCGGTGGAAGGCGCCCGTGCCGTCCAGCCGTGCCAGCAGCCTCATCGAAGCCTCGCCGCGGCTCTGGTCCAGCACGGCGTAGGGCACGTTGGTCAGGTCGAAGGTCGCGCCATAGCCGAAGAGCAGGCTTTGCAGGATGACGGGAACGACGAGCACCACGCGGCTGGCCGGGTCCTGCACCACGGCAAGGAATTCTTTCCTGCACAGGTTGAGCAGGCGGCGCAGCCCGTCCATGAAAGCGGCAAGCATGTCCGGCGCTCCCTTCAGTCCAGCCGCTTGCGCGTGACGGCGCGTGCCAGCGCCAGCAGGCCCACGGCGTAGGCGGCCAGGATGGCACCGTCCTTGGCGATCAGCGCCCACTGGTCGCCGGCCAGGAACAGCGTCTTCACCAGCTCCATGAAGTAGGTGGCCGGCAGCACGTGGCCGGCGATGCGCACGGCCAGCGGCACGTTGCGCAGGTCGAAGACGAAGCCGGAGAGCATGAGCGCCGGCATGAAGCTGGCGAGGATGGCGATCTGGCTGGCCACGAAC
Organism: Azohydromonas lata; assembly: GCF_034427735.1. Taxonomy (NCBI): domain Bacteria; kingdom Pseudomonadati; phylum Pseudomonadota; class Betaproteobacteria; order Burkholderiales; family Sphaerotilaceae; genus Azohydromonas; species Azohydromonas lata. The sequence continues at coordinate 25,801 of NZ_JAXOJX010000051.1, read as the reverse complement.
TGGTTCTTGGTGAGGGCCGAGATCAGCAGGCCGATGCCCAGCGACACCACCATGTAGAGCATGCCGGCCACGAGCAGGACGAGCAGCGACCCGTACAGCGGCACGCCGAACAGGCCGCGCGCCGCCACCAGGCACAGCGCCAGGCCAAAGAGCCCAACCACGAAGTAGGTGATGGTCTTGGCCAGCAGCACTTCCGTGGGCCGCACGGGCGTGACGAACAGGGCTTCCAGCGTGCCGCGCTCCCACTCGCGCGCCATGACCAGCGCGGTGAGGAAGGTGCCCACCAGGGTCATGATCAAGACGATCAGGCCCGGCACCAGGTACCAGGTGCTGTTGTTGGCCGCGTTGAACCAGAGGCGGTCCACCACGACGACACCGGCGTTGCCGGGCCGGCCCCCCAGGCGGTCCTGCCGCTTCTGCGCCCACACGGCCACGGCACCCTCGACGTAGCCGCGCAGGGCGGAGGCGCGTATGGGGTCGCCGCCCTGCAGCAGCACGAAGAGCTGCGCGTCGCCGGCGGCCAGGCGCCGGGAGAAATCAGCGGGCAGGTGCACCAGGGCATCGGCCTCGTGGGCTTCAAAAATTGCCTTCGCCTCGGCCAGCGAGCGCGTGCGCACGGCGGACATGAAGCGCGAGCCGTCGAAGGCGGCGGCCATGTCATGCGCCGCGGGCGAGGCGTCCTCCAGTGCCAGCACCAGGCGGGCGTTGCGCACGTCCAGCGTCAGGCCGTAGCCGAAGATGAGGATCAGCACGATGGGCAAACCCAACCCAACGAGCAGGTTGCTGCGGTCGCGCAGCAGTTGGCGGAATTCCTTGCGCACGAGCGAGCGCAGGCGGCGGATGGAACCGTCGCGGCCGCCGTTGGAGGGCGAAGCTTTGGGCGCCGCGCTCATGCCGCTTCCTTCAGCGCGCGGGCGTTTTCGACGATGCTGATGAAAGCCTGCTCCATGTCCAGGCGGCGCGCGGGCGTCTCGCCGGCCTGGCGGCGGACCTCGGCCGGCGTGCCCAGGGCCAGCAGCCGGCCGCCGTCCTGGATGACGATGCGGTCGCAGTACTCGGCCTCTTCCATGAAGTGCGTGGTCACGACCACGGTGATGCCCGTGGCCGCCAGCGCCGTGATGCGGCGCCAGAAGCCGCGGCGCGCCAGTGGGTCGGCGCCGCTGGTGGGCTCGTCCAGGAACAGGATCTCCGGCTCGTGCAGCAGCCCAACCGCCATGGCCAGGCGCTGGCGCACGCCGCCGGGCAACTGGCCGGCGGGCTGCGCCTCCAGGCCGCGCAACTGGAACTGGCCCAGCACCGCGTCCATGCGCTGCGGCAAGCGCCGCCCGTGCAGCCCGTAGGCGCCGCCGAAGAAGCGCAGGTTCTCGTGCACGGACAGGTTGGCGTAGAGCGAGAACTTTTGGGCCACGTAGCCGATGCGCTGGCGCGCCGCGGCGCGGGCGCGGCGCAGGTCCAGCCCGGCCACGCGCGCCAAGCCGCTGCTGGCGGGCAGCAGGCCGCAGAGCATGCGGAAGGTCGTCGTCTTGCCCGCGCCGTTCGGCCCCAGCAATCCGAAGATTTCGCCGTGCCGCACGCTGAAGGTGGTGCGGTCCACGGCCACGAAATCGCCGAAGCGGCGCACGAGGTCCTGCACCTCGATGGCGGGCTGGCCGTCGCCACGCGGCGGCGCCGGGGAGGCGCTGGTTTCGATCTCAACCGCGTTCGCCTCGGCCTGCCCATCGCCGCGCTCGCGCAGCAGCCGCATGAAGCCGTCTTCGAGCCGGGGCGGCACGGGGCGAAGCTGATCAGGCGACAAGCCCAGCGCCGCGGCGTCCACGCCGGGACGGTGGATGAGCCGCACCTCGCCGCCCTGCGGCACCGCGTCCACCACCCGGTCGGCCCGATCCAGCAGCCGCGCCTGCAGCGTACGCGCCGGCTCGCCTGCGGCGGGCGTGGCAACGGCGCACAGGCCCTGCGCCGGGGCACGCAAGGCCTCGGGGCTGCCCGCGGCCAGCAGCCGGCCCTCGTGCAGCACGTGCACCTGGCTGCAGCGCTCGGCCTCGTCCATGTAGGAGGTGGCCAGCAGCACGGACAGCCGCTCCCGTTCCACCAGCCGCTGCACGATGTCCCACAGCTCGCGCCGCGACAGCGGGTCCACGCCCACCGTGGGCTCGTCCAGCAGCAGCAGCTCCGGCGAGCGCACCAGCGTGCAGGCCAGCCCCAGCTTCTGCTTCATGCCGCCGGAGAGCTTGCCGGCGGGGCGGGTGGTGAAGCGCGCCAGGTCCGTCATGTGCAGCAGCTCGTCGAAGCGGCGGCGGCGCTCCTCGCGCGGCACGGCGTGCAGGTCGGCGTAGAGGTCCAGGTTCTCCTGGACGCTCAAGTCCTCGTAGAGGCCGAAGCGCTGCGGCATGTAGCTGATGCGGTCCTGCACCGCCTGCGCGTCGGCCGCCACGTCCAGGCCCAGCACGCGCAGCTCGCCGGCCTGCGCGCGCATGAGGCCGGCCACCAGGCGCATGAAGGTGGTCTTGCCCGCGCCGTCCGGGCCGACCAGCGCCGTGATGGCGCCATGGGCCACGTCCAGCGTCACGCCGGAGAGCGCGTGCACGGTGCGCCGCGCGGCGCGGTCCTCGAAGCTCTTACAGAGGCCGCGCGCCTGGACGGCCGGGGCGCCGGCACTCATTGCGAGGCCTTGGACGCGGCTTGGGCAGGCGCGGCGGCGGTCTCGTCCAAAGGAATGCGCACGGTGGCGGGCATGCCCAGGCGCAGGCGGTCCTGCGGGTCGTCCACCAGCACGCGGATCTCATAGACGAGGTCCGTGCGCAGCTCCTCGGTCTGCACGGCCTTGGGCGTGAACTCGGCCACCGAGGAAATGAAGCCGATGCGGCCGGCCACCGGCTGCGCGGGCGCGGCGTCGGTGCTGACGCTGGCGACCATGCCGGGGCGCAGGCGGCCGAGCTGCGGCTCGCCGACGTAGGCGCGCACCCACTTGGGGTCGGTGAGGGCCAGCGTGTAGGCCGGGCGCGAGGGCGAGGCCATGTCGCCCGGCTCCAGCAGCCGCGCACGCACGACGGCCGTGCGCGGCGCCTTCAGCTCGGCCAGCTCGATCTGGTGCAACAGCAGCGCGACCTCGACCTGCGCGGCGCGCAACTGCGCCTCGGCGCGGGCGATGTCCTCGGTGCGCGGGCCCACGCGCGTGAGGCGCTCGGCCTGGCGCGCCGCGTCCAGCCGCGCCTGGGCCACACGCGCCTGGGCGCGGGCGTTGTCCAGGTCCTGCGGGCTCACGCCGCGGCCCTCGGTGGCGGCGGCGGCGCCTTCGAGCCGCTGCACTTGCAACCGCGCGCGCTCGGCCTCGGCCTGCGCGGCGGCCACCTGCGCACCGGCCTGCGAGATCTCCTCCGGCCGGCTGCCGTGGCGCAGCGCCAGCAACCCCTGCTCCAGCACCCCTACCTGCGCCTGCGCCTGCTGCAGCCGCAGCGCCGCGGTGCGCGTTTCCAGCACGGCCAGCACCTGGCCGCCCTGCACCACGTCGCCCTCCTCCACGCGCATCTCGGCCACGCGCTCGCTGCTCTGGAAGGCGAGAGACACCTGGCGTATGTCCACGTTGCCGTGCAGCGTGAGCGCGGACGTATCCGCTGGCGCGCGGGCCTGCCGCCACGCCAGCACGCCCGCGAGGAGCAGCAGCAACAAGAGCACCAGCAAGGCAGCTTTCTTCTTGGCCATGGCAACAGGATCAGGGTGGACACCGACGCGAAAAGTCTAATTCAAATTTGCATTTGAATTAAAGTGCCGGACGTTTACGGTTTGGTTTTCGTCATGGCTTCTTCAACGACTTCTGCAACGCCGCCGCGGCCGCCGCGCAAGGCCGCGGCCCAAGCGGCGCGCAAGACACGCGCCGAGGCTGCGCGGCTGGAGCGCAAGGCGCGCACGGACGGCGCGGTCACGCGCGCGGGGCTGGTGGAGACGGCGGGAGCGCTGTTCGCGGAGCGCGGCTACGCCGACACGACGGGCAAGGCCATCTGCGAGCGCGCGGGCGTGAACATGGCGGCGGTCAACTACCACTTCGGCAGCCGCGACGGGCTGTACCTGGAGGTGCTGCGCGAGGTGCACCAGCGCATCGTGAGCCTGGCTTTCCTGCGGGAGCTGGCCCGCAGCGGGCTGCCGCCGGAGGAAAAGCTGCGCGCTTTCCTGCGCGAGCTGATGGGCCACGTGCTGGCCGACGCGGGCAACTGGCCCATGCGCGTGTGGGCGCGCGAGCTGCTGGCACCCTCGCCGCTGTGGGAGCAGTTCGTCCGCGAGGAGGCGCAGCCCAAGTTCGAGCTGCTGTCGGCGGTGGTGAGCGAGATCACCGGCGTATTGCCGGGCGACGCGCGGCTGCCGGCGCTGGTGCTGGGCGTGATCGCCCCGTGCCTGATGCTGCTGGTGGCCGGGCGCGAGCGCGCCACGCCGGTGCAGCCGCTGTTCCGGCAGGACGCGGCCGTCCTGGCCGAACAGTTCTGGATATTCGCGTTGGGCGGGCTGCGCGCTGCGGTCGCGCGCCCGCCCGTTGCCTGATCAACCGCCCGGCACGCTCAGGCGTACGTGGTAGCCGGGCTGGTTCTTGGGGTGGTTGTCCTGCGTGAAGACGCTGCGGTCGTTCTTGAGCAGGATGACTTCGAAGAAGGGCTTGAAGCGCGTCTCCGACACGTCGAACGCCTGCAGGAACTTGGCGAACAGCGCCTGCTCCTCGGGCTCGGGCTGCCCGTCCGACAGCGAGGAATCCAGCAGGTTGAGCAGCACGCACATGCGCTGCGCGTCGGTGAGCACCGGCGTGGCCTCGCGCAGGAACTCGTCAATGGAGTGCGTGCGCCGGTATTTCACCGCGCTGTCCAGCAGCGCCTGGTTCTGGGCGCCCACGCCGATCGTGCCGTTGCCGTTGTCCTGGCCGCCGAGCATGGACAGCAGGTGGCCGATCTCCTCGTGGTCCATCTCGCCATCGGCCGCCATCATGTAGAGCAGGCTGGTGGCCAGCGCCTTGTGGGGGGTCATCTTGTCGCCGGAATCGCTCTTGAACATGTCGAACAGGCCCATCTGTGCTCCTTGCTTGCATCGTCGGTGAAGCGCGCCGTGCGGGCCACGGCGCGCCGTTTGCCGGCAGCCGCTGCTTGAGAACGCAACGTCCGCCGGTGAAGCCATTCTTCACAGGAAGACTGTTCGAGAAAATGCGTTTTTTGCGATGTAATTCATCGAGAAAAATAAAGTCTGAAGCGCCGCTCGCCCACTGCGCGGCGCGCAGCCCTCAAGGCAGCCAATGGCTCAGCAGCGCCCAGCGCCAGCAGCACCAGCGCGGGCGCCATGGCCAAAACGAAGAACAGCAGGAAGCGCGCGGCCAGCCGCCAGGCCATGGCGCCCGCGGCGCCGGCCGCGGCCAGCGTGGCCAGCGACGGCAGCACGCCGTGCAGTCCGTTCAGGCGCAGTGCGGACCAGCCCGCGACCAAGGCCGCCAGGGCCAGCGACAGGAAAACGCGGAACGGGCGGGAACAACCGCTGGAAGCCGGCGAGGGTTCGGTCATGGCAAACGCTCCAGGGAACTTGCGCAAGACGCCATTTTTTCAAAAGCCGCCGTCCGCGCCCACCCGGGCGGAAGGCTTGCCTGACCCGGCCGCTCAGGCTTCGCAGGCCTGCTGCTCGGCGAAAAAGCGCTCCAGCTTGCCCTTGGGCGTGGCCTGCGCGCGCGCCAGCAGCGCGTGGCTCACCGCGGGCAGCCGCCAGCGCCGGGCCACGTCGTCGCGGATGCGGCACCACAGGTGCGCGGCCATCTCGGTGTCCACCATGGCGCGGTGGGCGCGGCCGGTCTGCGGCAGGCCCAGCGTTTGAATCAGCGCGCCCAGCTTGTGGCTGGCGCAGTCGGGGTACAGGCGCCGCGACAGCAGCATGGTGCAGGCGAAAGAGGCCTCCGCCGGCAGCGACAGCCGCTGCAGCTCGGCCACCCAGAACTTGCGGTCGAAAGAGGCGTTGTGCGCCACCACGGGCAGCGCGCCCACGAAGCGGGCCGCCTCGCGCATCACCTCGGCCACCGGGGGCGCGGCGGCCACCATGGCGTTGCTGATGCCGGTGAGCTGCGTGACGAAGGCGGGAATCGGCCGGCCCGGGTTCATCAGGCTCTGGAAACGCTCCACGATGCGCCCCTGCTCCACCAGCGCGATGGCCACCTCGGTGGGCCGGTCGCCCATGCCGGGACTCAGGCCGGTGGTTTCGAAGTCCAGTACAGCAACGCGTTCCATGTGTGATTCGCCGGGAGGGGGCGCCAGCATAGTGGCCCGGCGGAACGCGGCTTTGGGCGGACAACGGCCGCCCGCCCCAACGGCGCGGCGGATTGCACGGCAGCTTGCTGCCGTGCCGCCCGCGCGCCGCGGCTCAAGTCCGGTTCAAGCGCGCGCCGACAGCCCATCGGCCGACAGCCCTGCCGCCGCGGCCTGCAACCCCGTCTCGTCACAGGCTTTGCAGGGCACCCAGTGGCCCAGGCCACCGCCCAGGCCCGGCCAGCCGCCGGTGCCTGCGCACGCCGCGCAGCCCGTGCCCTGCTCCTGCAGCGTGGCGGAATTCACCAGGCGCTGTTCCCACTCGTCGTTGGTCATGCTTGTCTCCTTGGGCAGTGATGGATGTCGTGCCGGCCGCCAAGCGCCGCTCCCATGGCGGCGGCGGTGCCGCCGCCCAGGAGCCAATTTCGTGCCCGGCCACCCCACCTTACCCGGCCACCGGCGCGCCGTCCGCACCCCGCTCGCAGTGTCCGCAAGCCGCGGGCCAAGCCACCCTCGACACCGGCCGGCGACGCCCCCAGGAACCTCCCCAGGCATGGCCGGATTTTTCCTGGTCCGCACCACCTTGGAGCCGGCCGGGCACCGGTCCATCATGGGCTCATGCCCTGGCGTGCCCTGTGTGGAGGCCGTGATGAAGCACCTTGCTCGTCCCCATCGGACACTTCACGTGCTGACCATGTTCATGGCCGGATTTTTTTCATTGCAGCCAACGCCCCTGTATGCGCCGGGTGGCTCGTCATGGATGACAATCGCGCCTGACGCCGCCTCGGTGGTCGTCCAGGTACAGGGCTTCTGGGAAACGGTGGCCCAGTACGCGGGCCGCTAGGCTGTCCGCCACGCGATTCACAAGCCGCGCGGCTCGCGGCTTGAAAAGGTTTGCAAATCAGCTTCAGCGGTCTTTATTTGAATGTCCCATTTATAAATTTTTCTATGGTACCCAGCAATTCGAAACTCTCGCGCATCGGAATTTTCTACGACGGCAATTTCTTCAGGCGCGTCAGCAATTATTACTCCAACGCCCACTCCAGAAAGGCAAGAATCAGCATCGAGGGGCTGCACAATTTCATTCGTGCCCATGCCGCCGCCGAGGAAGGCGTGGACGTGAAATTCACGCAAATCGTGGACGCGCATTATTTTCGCGGCCGCATGAAAGCCCGGGAAGCCGAGGAGCGGGATATTCTTTTCCAGGAGCGCTCTTTCGAAGACGTGCTCATGTACGAAGGCGTCACCACCCATTACCTGCCCAAGGGCCGCGACGGCGAAAAGGGCGTGGACGTGTGGCTGGCGCTCGAAGCCTTCGAGATGGCCATTTACAAGCGCTTCGACGTGCTGGCCCTGATCGCGGGCGACGGCGACTTCATGCCGCTGGTGCGCAAGCTCAACACGCTGGGCACGCGCGTGATGCTGGTGGGCTGGGACTTCAGCTTCACCGACAACAACGGCAACCTGCGCGAGACCCGCACCTCGCAGCTGCTCTACAACGAGGCCACCTACCCGGTGAAGATGGACGAGGTCATCGACGCCCCGGACCATGAGAATGATCCGCTGGTCAACGGCCTGTTTCACCGCCCCGAATTTCGCGCTGAATTCCGCCAGGAAAACCGTAGCGAGCCGCGTTCGGATTCCAGGCCGGATGCTCGCCCTGAATATCGCCAATCCGCCCTGCTGACGGCACAGCCGGTTTCACACGCCTCGGCGCTGGGTACGCCGGCCGCCGCGGTGGTACCGCCGCCGGATATTGGCTCCGTCCAGCGCGGGCGCATTGCCAATCTCAAGGAAACCTACGGCTTCATTCAGCCGGAGGCGGGCGGGGACAATATCTTCTTCCCGTTCAGCTCGCTGCAGCCCGGCGAGGCGCAGCGCCTGACGCCCGGCATGCGCGTGTCCTACGAGTACGGCCGCGGCGACCGCGGGCCCATGGCGCCCAAGGTCTGGATACTGCTGAACCAGGAGTAAGCGGCAGCACCCGGCCGGTCGGCCGGGCTCCCGGCCTGGGGCGCTGAAACAGCGCCGGTGACAGGCAAAAAAACGGACCCGCCAGGGGTCCGTGAACACATGAACTGGAAACCCGCGGCCGGCGCACCCTGGCCCCTTGCAGGGGCGGGCGGCCCGCGCCGCGTGGCCGTGCCCTTACGCCGGGAAGGCGCTGGGCATCACGCGGTCACCCGCGGTCGGGGCCGGACGGCGGGCGATGCGCACCCAGGCTTCGCGCGCACCTTCGAGCAGCCGGACGAAAACTTCAGCGGCGATCACGGCACCACGGGGAGCGGTACGGCTGTAGGCGGAGGCGGTGATGGCGGTCATGTCGGTACCTCTTGTGAACTTCAACTTCGATGGGATGAATCCTAGGGTTTCCACCCAATTAAGCAATTGAAAGTTCTGCACGTCAGGTATGTGCAAGCTTCATATCACGCGGAGTTGAAGGCGTTGCCCGCCGCTGCACGGCCGGTCAGCCGTGGTCCAAGGTCAGCTCCACGCTGAAGACGCTGCCCTGTCCCGGGTGGCTTTGCAGCGCCAGCTTGCCGCCCATCAGGTCCACCAGGCGGCGGACGATGGACAGGCCCAGGCCCGTGCCGCCGAAGCGCCGGGTGATGGAGCTGTCGGCCTGGCTGAAGGCTTCGAAGATGCGCGCCTGGTGCTGTGGGCCGATGCCCATGCCCGTGTCCGCCACGTCCAGCCGCAGCAGCGACTGCCACTCCTGCCGCGCCAGCACGTGCACGCTCAGGCTGACGCGGCCTGCCTCGGTGAACTTCACGGCGTTGCTCAGCAGGTTGAGCAGCACCTGGCGCAGCCGCAGCGGGTCGCCCACCAGGCGCGGCGCCAGCTCCGGCGCCACGTGCAGCTCCAGCAGCAAGCCCTTGCTCTCGGCCTGGGGGCGCACCAGGGCCAGCGCGGACTCCAGCAGCGGCAGCGGCTCGAAGGCCAGCTGCTCCAGCGCCATCTCGCCGGCCTCGATGCGCGAGAGGTCCAGCACGTCGTTGGTCAGCGCCAGCAATTGCTCGCCGGCCTGGCGGATGTGGCCCACGAACTCCGGGCCCCGTTCCTGCAGCGGCATGCGCTGCAGCAACTGGCTCAGGCCGATGACGGCATTCAGCGGCGTGCGGATCTCGTGGCTCATGTGGGCCAGGAAGGCGCTCTTGGCCCGCGTGGCCGCCTCGGCCTGTTCGGCGCGGCGCGCCAGCTCCTGCTGCAGCGCCTGCATCTGCTGCACGCGCTGGCGGCGCTCGCCGTCGTCCACCAGCGTGGCGCGCAGCGAGGCGCCTTCGCCCTCGACTTGCGGCACGGCCACCACGCTGAACAGCACGGGCAGCGTGCCGCCGCCGGCCAGCTTGAAGTCCAGCTCCCGGTTCGTGGCCTCGCCCTGCGCCAGGGCCAGCACCAGCAGCGCGGGCAGCGTGGCGCGGCTTGGCGGCGTGAGCAGGGCCCCCAGGTCCTGGCCGGCGAGCTCGGCGTGGTCGCGGCCCAACATGCGCAGCAGCGTCTGGTTGGCCTGCAGCACCGTGCCCCCGGGCGAGAGCGAGACGTAGCCGCAGGGGGCGCGATCGTAGAGGTCCACGATGGTGCGGGCGCGCTGCACCAGCGCCGCGTTGGCCGCGCGCAGCTCGGCGGTGCGGCGGGCCACCAGCTCCTCCTGCGCCTGCAGTTGCGTGGCCAGCCGCTGCAGCTCGCCGGCGCGGTGGCGCTCGTGGACCAGGGAGAGAAAGCACACCGAGCAGATCACGATCAGCACCACCCCCGGCACCAGCGTGAAGAGCTGGGCCATAGACTGCGCCTGCGGCGTGAGCTGCTCGCCGCTGGCCAGCAGCCCAAGCCCCGCGCGCGCGGCAAAGGCCAGCGACAGGCCGCCGAAGGCCAGCAGCGCCGTCAGCGCCGAGGGCGAGCGCCGAGTGCGCAGGCTGCGCAGCAGCAGCGCCGCCGTCGCACCCAGCATCAGGCAGAACACGACGGAGATGGTGATGAAGGCCACCTTGCGCGGCAGCCCCGCGGCATGCGTGGCCAGCACGGCGGCGGCACCCAGGACCCACAGCGCCAGCATCGGGCGCTGCCGCGGCCCGCCGTCCAGGAGCAGCGCATGGGCCCGATACATCCAGTAAGGCACGGCAAACACCACCACGTTGGCCAGCACGAAGGTGAGCAGCGGCGGCGCGTGCCCGCGCAGGAACAGCAGCACGAACGTGCCCCCGGCCACGGCCATGGACTTGCTCCAAGTCCGCAGCGCCGGCGCCTGCGCCGGCATGGTCCGCGCCAGGCTCAGGAACACCGCCGCCATCAGCAGGCCCAGCACGCCCAACGAAAACAGCAGCGTGAGCGGGTCCAGCATCGGACCGTAATGGGGAACCAACTGCAACTCTCCTGACTGCCCAAGCACCTCAAGCACTCGCCCCAGGCGGCGTGCGCGGCGATGCTGCCACAGGCCTGCCGCCGCCCCGTGCGCCGCCGCCACAGGAGCGGCCGATGTTGACGTTCAGGACACAAGTGCCCGGCGCCGCGGCAAAAAAATGGAGTCCTCCCGGCTCATTGAGTACGCTCGCCGCCCAATGTCATTTCCGCTTGGCGGCGCTGCCCGCAATTCCAAAGGTGCCAAGGGCGCCGCCGCGCGTCGCCACGACCGCAGCCGCTTCGCGGCCACGGTGCAGTTGATGCTGGCCGGCGGCCAGATCGTCGAGGGCCGGACGATGGACATCAGCGAAGGCGGCATGCTGCTGCTGCTGCCGCTGAACCTGCCCGTGGACACCACCTGCCGGCTGCGCCTGCTCGTCCCCGCCTCGCCCAGCGGCGCGCGCGAGGTGACGGCCGAGGCGCAGGTGGCCAGCATCGTGCTCAGCGGCCGTGAAGGCGGCTTCCTCGCCGGGCTGCGCTTCACGCAACTGCCGCCGGCCTCCCGGGCCGGGCTGGAGGACTACCTGCGCATGCGCCAGGACCCGATTGGGCGCCGCAGGCGCTAAGAGCTCTCGCCCTCGCCCGCGCGCATGCGCCGGTTGTAGAAATCCAGCAGCGCGGCGGCGTCCACCTCGCGGCACACGGTCTGCACGGGGCGGCCGGTGCCCTCGCCCGGGCCCGCGAGCCGGGTGCGGCCGCGGGTGGCGCCCTCGCGGTCCACCAGCACGGGCGCGCGCAGCGTGCCGAACAGCCCGGGGACGAGCAACCGCGCCACCGCGGTGGAGTCGTGCACGTAGAAGCCGTCAGGCACGCCCGTGTCGTGGTGGAAGGCCTGGTAGACGCGGGAGATGTCCCAGAGGAAACGGCCCAGCCCGCCGCCGTGCTCGCGTAGCGCGCGCAGGTAGGCGCCGTCCATCACCACCTGGTGCGTGACGTCCAGGCCCACGATGCTCACGGGCCAGGCGGCGGCGAACACCTCGTCGGCGGCCTGCGGGTCGGCATAGATGTTGGCCTCGGCATGCGGCGTGACGTTGCCGGTGTGGCCGTGGTGGCCGAAGGCGCCGCCCATCACCACCACCTCCCGCGCCAGCGCCGCGACGTCCGGCGCCGCGCGCAGCGCCAGCGCCAGGTTGGTCAGCGGTCCGACGGCCAGCACGCTGACCTCGCCCGGGTGGCGGCGCAGCGCCTGCACGAGGCAGTCGCTGGCGGCAATGCCGGATTCGGCCCGCGCGGGATGCGGCGGCAAGGGCACGTCGCCCAGCGCGTTGCGGCCGTGCACCTCCACCGGCGGATGCACCGGGCCGCCATCCAGCGGCGCCGCCGCGCCGCGGTGCACCCCGCAGCGCAGGGACAGCAGCTCGGCCAGGTACAGGGCGTTGCGCGTGGTGGTGTCCAGCGTGCCGTTGCCGAACACGGTGCACACGCCCAGGAGCTCCACGTCGGCCGAGCGCGCCAGCAGCGCCAGCGCCATGGCGTCGTCCACGCCGGGGTCGGTGTCGAAGATGACTTTCATGGGCGCCATGCGGGGATCTCCAGGGAGAGAGAAAGCGGTCAGGCGGCGGCGGGCGCCATGCCGGCGACCTCGGCCGCGATCCCGTAGCTGCGCAGCCGTGCCGCGTGGTCGAAGACCTGCGAGGTGAGCATGAGTTCGTCGGCGCCCGTGCGGGCGATGAAATCTTCCAGCGCCCGGCGCACCGTGGCCGGCGAGCCCACGGCCGAGCAGGCGAGCGAGCGCTCCACGAACACGCGCTCGGCCATGGGCAGGCGGTCCATGAAGCCCGCCACCGGCGGCGGCAGCCGGCCGGGGCGGCCGGCGTACAGGCTGGCGAAGGCCTGCTGCATGGAGCTGGCCAGCAGGGCGCCTTCCTCGTCGCTGTCGGCGGCGAAGACGTTGAAGCCCAGCATCACGTAGGGCGCGTCGAGGTGGCGCGAGGGGCGGAATTCGCTGCGGTACAGCTCCACGGCGGGCATGAGCTGCTGCGGCGCGAAGTGCGAGGCGAAGGCGTAGGGCAGGCCCAGCAGGGCCGCGAGCTGCGCGCCGAAGAGGCTGGAGCCCAGCACCCACACTGGCACGCGCAGGCCCTCGCCGGGGATGGCGCGCAGCGCCTGGCCGGCGCGCGCGGGCTCGAAGTAGGCCAGCAGCTCGGCCACGTCCTGAGGGAACTGGTCGGCCGCCTCGGCGCCGCGGGCGCGGCGCAGGGCGCGCGCGGTGGCGGCGTCGGAGCCCGGCGCGCGGCCCACGCCCAGGTCGATGCGGCCCGGGTAGAGCGTGGCCAGCGTGCCGAACTGCTCGGCAATGACCAGGGGCGAGTGGTTGGGCAGCATCACGCCGCCCGCGCCCACGCGGATGGAGCGCGTGGCGCCGGCCACGTGGCCCAGCAGCACGGCGGTGGCCGCACTGGCGATGCCGGGCATGCCGTGGTGCTCGGCAAGCCAGTAACGCTTGAAGCCCAGGCGCTCGCAGTGCCGGGCGAGCTCCACGGTGTGGCGGAAGGACTGGGCGGCGTCGCCGCCCTCCACGATGGGGCTGAGGTCGAGAACGGAGAAGGGAATCATGCCGCCATGGTGCCCAGCGGCGTTGAAGTCCGTGCAGCCGCGCCGGCCCGCGGGGACGGCGCCAGGGTGTTAGACGGTCTAACACCCCCCACGCGACGCAGCGCGGGGCGCGTCAGCCGCGGTGCGCCGGCACCGGCTCGCGCGCGGTGAAATCGGCGTAATGCCCCTTGAGCCCGTACCAGGCGATGTACAGGTAGCACAGCGCCGGGACGAAGAAGGCGTGCAGCAGGCCGATGCGGTCGGCGAAGAAGCCCATCACCACCGGGACGATGGCGCCGCCCACGATGGCCATGCACACCACGCCGGAGCCCTCGCCAGTGTGGCGGCCCAAGCCCTCGATGGCCAGGCTGAAGAGGGTGGGAAACATGATGGAGTTGAACAGGCCTATGGCCAGCAGCGCCCACATGGCGGCCGGGCCCGCGGTGAACATGGCCAGCAGCAGCAGGGCCGTGACCACCAGCGCGTTGAAGGCCAGCAGCCGGCCGGGCCGCACCTTCTTCAGCACCGCCGCGCCCACGAAGCGGCCCACCATGGCGCCGCCCCAGTACAGCGACAGCCAGCGCGCCGCCACCTCCTCCGGCAACCCCGCCACCTCCGGCTGGCCCATGAAGTTGACGAGGAAGCTGCCGATGGAGACCTCGGCGCCCACGTACAGGAAGATGCCCAGCGCGCCCAGCACCAGGTGGCGGTACTGCCAGGCGCTGTCGCGCTGGTGGTAGACGGCGCCGCCCGCATCCGGCGGCGCCTCGGCCGGCACGGCGGGCTCCTCGATGCGCGGCAGCCGCGACAGCGCAATGACCACGGCGATGGCAAACAGCACCAGCGCCAGGGCGACGTAGGGCGTCTGCACCGAGGAGGCCTGCTGCGCCGCGTAGGCCGCGCGCTGCGCGGCGTCCATGCGCTGCAGTTCCTCGGCCGGCTTGACGGCCACGGCCAGGATGAGCAGGGAGCCGACGAAGGGGGCCAGCGTTGTCCCGAGCGAATTGAAGGCCTGCGTGAGGTTCAGCCGCGACGAGGCGGTTTCCGGGCGGCCCAGCACGGTGACGTAGGGATTGGCCGCCACCTGCAGCAGCGTGATGCCTGAGGCCAGGACGAACAGCGCACCCAGGAACAGCGGGTAGGCGGCGCGGCTGGCCGCGGGCGTGAACAGCAGGCAGCCGAGGCCGGCGACCGTCAGGCCCACGATGATCCCGCGCTTGTAGCCCAACCGCTTGACCAGCAGCCCCGCCGGCACCGACATCACCAGGTAGGCCGCGAAGAAGCAGAACTGGATGAGCATGGCCTGCACGTAGCTCAGCGTGAACACGGCGCGCAGGTGCGGGATGAGGATGTCGTTGAGCGCGGTGATGAAGCCCCAGATGAAGAACAGCAGGGTCAGCACCGCCAGCGGCACGGTGTAGCTCGGCATGGCGGCGCTGGCGCCGGGCGCAGACGAAGCGGTGCTGGTGCTTGCAGGCAGGGTTCCGGCCATGACGTGTCTCCGCGGGCGCCTTTGGGCAGGCGCCATGGCGGGACATGGGGCAAAGCCTGGGCCGGGCCCGGGGCTCGCGGGCGGCGGCGCGCCGCTTGCGCAGGTGCCGGCGTCAGCCGGGAGCCGGTTTCAGGCGGAGAAGCGCTTCAGCAGGGGCTTCAGGCGGATGCCGAGGCGGCCGGGTCGGCGATGTCCTCGAAAGCCACCACGCCGGAGCCAAAGATTTGCGGGCCTTCCTGGCCTTCGCTGGCCGCCTGCCCAAGGTCGAAGGTGAAGGCGTGGCCGGCCAGGTCGGAGGCCGGGCCGTCATAGCTCACCTCCGGCGGCGCCATGCCCAACTGGTTGATGCGCACCTTGAGGCTGCGGACGGTCATGGCCCGGTCCTCCAGCTCCATGAGCACGGTGAACCCGATCTTGGCGCCGTCCTGCGCCGTGACCATGCCGGAAGCCGAGAACTGCAGCAGCGCGTTGAGCTGTGAAATCACCTGCGCCGCGGCCGCGCTTTCACCGCTCGCGGACGCCTGCGCGGCGGCGGCGCCACCGGCGGTCTGCACCAGCGCGCCCAGGTCCACGGTGTTGAACGCGCCTATTTGCTTGCCCGTCATCTGCTCGACGATGCGGCGGATCGCCTGCGACTGCGGCGCCAGCGTGACGTGGCTGCGGCCATGGCTGTCCACCGACAGCGCATGCGCCGTGCCCTGCGTGCGCGCCGTGGCGGCCAGGCCGGCCGTGCCCATCACCGCGGCAGCCACGCGGCCCGCAGCCGAAATGTGCACGGATACCGAGGCCTGCCCGGCCGTGGTGGCCATGGCAGAGCGCTGGTCGACGCTGCGCTGCGTCTCGCGCACGCCGGGCGCAGGCCCCGAGGCCTGCGTCAACAGCGGCTGTAAGCTGGAACCAGCGATTTGCACTTTTCTCCCCTCCGTGCCTAGCTTTCGGCACTTGTGCGACGGTCTGAAGCTTGAACCCAAACCCCGCGCAACGTGTAAACGAAGTAATAAATATGCGCCGGACTCAGGTAGCGAGTGTAGTGCGCCTTCTAAAAAGATCAGATGCCACAGCACTTTCTTGCGCTTTGAGCTTGGGCCAAAGAAGAAATTTGCGTGCTCAGCAAGCCGTCTGGCGCAGCGCGGCATTGACAGACCGGTATTTTTTTACGGCTGTCCGTCGCGACACGCCGCGCCGCGTGAGCGCGGCCTACGCGGCTGCCAGCGCCGCGTCGCGCAAGTCGGCCAGCAGCGCGTTCACCTGCTGCAGCCGGGCGTCCCAGGCGAACATGAAGCGCGCCCCGCCGCCTATGAAGGTGTAGAAGCGCCAGCCGCGCGCGCGCAGCGCTTCGGCCACGGCCGGCGGCAGTTTCAGGAACACGGCGTTGGCCTGCACGGGGAACATCAGCTCCACGCCGGGCAGCCCGCGGCTGCCCTCTGCCAGATGGCGGGCGCAGGCGTTGGCGTGCTCGGCGTTGCGCAGCCAGGCGCCGGTTTCGAGCATGCGCACCCAGGGCGCGGAGAGGTAGCGCATCTTGGAAGCGAGCTGCCCGGCCTGCTTGCAGCGGTAGCCGAAGTCCTCGGCCTGCTCGCGGCGGAAGAACAGGATGGCCTCGCCCACGGCCATGCCGTTCTTGGTGCCGCCAAAGCACAGCACGTCCACGCCGGCGCGCCAGGTCATGTCGGCGGGCTCGCAACCCAGCGCGGCGCAGGCGTTGGCGAATCGCGAGCCGTCCATGTGCAGGCTCAGGCCCAGCTCGCGGCAGGTGGCGGCGATGTTGCGCAGCTCCTGCAGCGAGTAGAGCTGCCCCGTTTCCGTGGGCTGCGTGACCGTCACGACGCGCGGCTTGGGGAAATGGATGTCGCGCCGCGCCGTGGCGATGGCGCGAATGGCCTGCGGCGTGAGCTTGCCGCCCTCGCCGCGCGCCACCAGCAGCTTGGAGCCGTTGGAGAAGAACTCCGGCGCGCCGCACTCGTCGGTTTCCACGTGCGCGGAGTCCGAGCAGATGACGCTGTGGTAGCTCTGGCACAGCGCGGCCAGCGCCAGCGAATTGGCCGCCGTGCCGTTGAAGGCGAAGAACACTTCGCAGCCGGTCTGGAACAGGGTCCGGAAGGCGTCCGCGGCGCGGGCCGTCCACGCGTCCTCGCCGTAGGCCGGGGCCGAGCCGTCGTTGGCTTCGGCCATGGCCTGCAAGGCCTCGGGGCAAACACCGGCGTAATTGTCACTGGCGAATTGTTGGGTGGGCTGCGAATTCATGGCTCGTTCCTGGCGGGAAATGTCCGCGCGCCGGCGGCATATGGCGAATCCAGCAGAAACCGTCCCAACGCGCGTAGCCAATATTTTTCCACCACGTCCGCGCAAAATGTCGCCAAACTGGCCTGTCCAAGCGGTTCACAATAGTGCATTTGAACCACGCATTGCGCAGCCGCAGCACGAATGAACCAAGGCGACACCCTGGACCGCATAGACCTCAAGATATTGCGCGAGCTGGCGCTGGACGCGCGGCTGAGCTGGCGCGACCTGGCCGAGCGCGTGGGCCTGTCGCTCACGCCCACGCTGCGCCGCGTGCGGCGGCTGGAGGAGCAGCGCTACATCCTGGGCTACGCCGCGCAGCTCGACGAGCGGCGGCTGGCCGGCGCCATGAGCGTGTTCGTCTCGGTGACGCTGGAAAAGCAGTCGGAAGCAGCCTTCGAGCAGTTCGAGAGCGCCATCGCCGCCGAGCCCGCGGTGATGAGCTGTTTCCTGATGACGGGCGAGGCCGACTACAACCTGCGCGTGGTGGTGCCGGACCTGGACGCCTACCACCGCTTCCTCACCCACACGCTGGCGCGCATCCCGGGCGTGGCGCACATCAACTCCAGCTTCGCGCTCAAAACCGTGCTGCTGCGCCAGGCGCCGCAATTGTGAGTTTCAAATGCCGCGCAAAAGGCGTTGGGCGGCCGCAGTTTTGGGCAGGCTTTTGATACTTCGATTCGCCGACCGGGGACGAATCGGAAACTGAGACGGGAACAGGTCGGAAAGCAGCTTGCCGGCGCTGCGGCGGCTCAGGCCGCGGCGGCGCGCGCGCCGGCGCAAGCCGTCATTTCGCGGTGCAGCGCCGCCACGGCCTGCTGCAGCTCCAGCAGCGACTCGCCCATGGCTGAAAAGGCCGCCACCAGTCGCGCCGAGCTGTTGGGCGCGACGGCCATGCGCACCTGGGCCTGGGCCAGCGCCACGCGCACGGCACCCTGGTGCGGCGCGGGCACGTCCTCCAGCGCGGCGGCCAGCAGTGCCTGACGGTGGGCCTCGAAGGCCTGCGGCTCGTCCCGGGCAAGGCGGCTGAGGAAATCGAAATCGAAAGCGTCGGAGGGCATGTCGGTACGTCCTTCTTCAGTGGCTTGGCAGCAGCCCGGCCGCGCCAAGGCATTGCAAAAGCGTGGCGATGGCACAAGCGTCGCGGCTGCGGCGCGCGGCTGCCAGTCCGCAAGCCCATGGAGGCAGTGCCCCAGGGAAAGCGCCCGTGGGTTGCTGCGGCGGCCGCGCCATTCGCCTTTGGCGGCGAACGTCATGCCTGCTTGTTGCCCAAACCATTGCCATGCTGATTCCCGCGACAAAATCGCATTGATTTCTTTTGCTGGCAGAAACCTTTGCAAACAGGCTGCATGCCGGCTTTTCCGTAATTTAGGCAATACCTCCAACGCATGGGGAAATTAATGGGGAAATGCGGCCCCATAAAAGTACCAAGCCCGGCATGACAAAACGACCATGCCAAGGCGTGCACCCTCCTGCAAGCTGCAAAAGCCTGAATTTCTCCTGAGAGTTTCGGCCTTCTGACGGCCCGGGGTTCCACAGTCGCCCCTGAGAAACTCCCCGGGGCATGAGCCTGCCCATAGGTCGGCCAGGCCCTTGCCGCAAGGCAGGCTCATGAATATTGAAGTGCTTCAGCCTTACCAGATGAGTTCGCCAAAAAACCCGTTCTCAACCACGCTCCATGCCGATTTATTTTTCCGCACCGCCGCGGGGTGTCGCTCCCCAGCCCAAGCGGGTGTTGACGGCGTTGAGGTAACAAATTTATTTTCAAACGGAGTCGAGCTGAATTCAAGCGAGACCCGGCTGGGATTCGAGAGGTATTCGGGTGAGAATTTCCGGGACGCCTTCGTCCCGATTTTTTTGCCCAAATACATAAAAGCTGTAGCCACGCCAGGAGGCTCACCAGGGCCATTTCATTCGTTCCAGGAGTTTTTGCCGGGCGCAAGCCCGGCGACGAACCAATAAGCCGGCGAGGGAGGAATCAAGCGATGCACTGCATTTCCGTGCGTGAGAGTCGGCGGGCCATGAGTCGGGCCTGGGTGTTGCTGGCGGCCTGCCTGCTGAGCCTGCTGTGCTGGATGCGCCCGGCCCAGGCGGCCGATCCGGCCCAGGGTCCGGGCGGGCCCATCCTGGTGCTGACCAACGGCGCCTCCAATTTCGGCACCTACTACGCCGAGATCCTGCGCAACGAGGGGTTCAACCTCTTCACCGTCGCGGACGTCTCCACCGTTTCCGCCGCCACGCTGGCCAGCTACGACGTGGTGCTGCTGGCCAAGACGCCGCTCACCGCCACGCAGGTGGCTACGCTCAGCACCTGGGTCAACGGCGGCGGCAACCTCATCGCCATGGCGCCGGACGCGCAGCTCGCCCCGCTGCTGGGCCTCACGCCCACCGGCGCCACGCTGGCCGAGGCCTACCTGCAGGTGGACACCGCCACCGGCGTGGGCAACGGCATCGCGGGCCAGACCATGCAGTACCACGGCGTGGCCGACCGCTACGCGCTGAGCGGCGCCGCCGCGCTGGCCACGCTCTACAGCAGCGCCACGGCCGCCACGACCCACCCCGCCGTGACGCTGCGCAGCGTGGGCGCGGGCCGGGCCGCGGCCTTCACCTACGACCTGGCCACCTCCATCGTCTACACCCGCCAGGGCAACCCGGCCTGGGCCACGCAGGAACGCGACGGCCTGCCGCCCGTGCGTTCGGACGACAAGTTCTTCGGCGGCGCCGCCGCCGACCCGCAGGCCGACTGGGTGGACCTGGCCAAGGTCGCCATCCCGCAGGCCGATGAGCAGCAGCGGCTGCTGGCCAACCTCATCAACGCCATGAACGTCGCGCGCAAGCCGCTGCCGCGGTTCTGGTACTTCCCCAACGGGCACAAGGCCGTGGTCGTCATGACCGGCGACGACCACGGCAACAACGGCACCGAGGGGCGCTTCAACTGGTTCAAGTCCATGAGCCCCGCGGGCTGCTCGGTGGCCAACTGGGAATGCGTGCGCGGCACGTCCTACATGTTCTCCGACACGCCGCTGAGCCCCTACCAGGCCATGGTGTTCGACCAGGAGGGCTTCGAGGTCGGCCTGCACGTGGACACCAACTGCGCCAACTACGACGCCACCTCGCTGGACGCCACCTACGCCAGCGAGCGCGGCGACTGGGTGGCGCGCTTCGGCGGCGTGTCCTCGCCCATCACGCAGCGCCATCACTGCGTCGTCTGGAGCGACTGGACCACCGGCGCCGAGACGCAGCTCAAGTACGGCATGCGCATGGACACGACCTACTACTTCTGGCCGCCGGGCTGGGTGGGCGACGTGCCGGGCATCTTCACCGGCTCGGCCATGCCCATGCGCTTCATGAGGCTCGACGGCAGCTTCGTGGACGTCTTCCAGGCCGCCACGCAAATGACCGACGAGTCCGGCCAGAGCTATCCCTACACCGTGGACACGCTGCTGGACCGCGCGCTGGGCACCGAGGGCTACTACGGCGCCTACGTCGTCAACGCACACACCGACGTGGACCTGATCCCCGAGGCCCAGACCGTGGTGGCCTCGGCACAGGCGCGGGGCGTGCCCGTCATCTCCGCGCGGCAGTTGCTCACCTGGGTGGATGCGCGCAACGACTCCTACTTCAGCGCCCTGGGCTGGAACGGCAGCAGCCTGAGCTTCGGCGTCTCGCGTGCCGCCGCGGCCACGGGGCTGCAGGGCATGTTGCCGCGCCGCGCGGGCAACGACGTGCTGGTGGGCCTCACGCGCGGCGGCGTGGCCGTGCCCTTCACCGTCAAAGTGGTCAAGGGCGTGGAATACGCCTTCTTCGCCGCGGACAGCGGCAACTGGGTCGCCACCTACGGCGTGGACAGCGGCGGCCCGACCGTCATCACCGCCAACCCGGCGGCCGGCACCACGGGCGTGAGCGTCTACACGAGCGTGAACGCCATCTTCAGCGAGGCGCTGGACGCGGCCACCGTCACCACCGCCACGGTGGAGCTGCGCGACGGGGCCAACGCCCTGGTGAGCGCCACCGTGGCCTACAACGCGGCCACCCGCGCCGTGACGCTCACGCCCTCGGCGCCGCTGGCGGGCTCCACCACCTACACCGTCACGCTGCGCGGCGGCGCGGCCGACCCGCGCATCAAGGACGCGGCCGGCGTGCCCCTGGCGGCCAACGCATCGTGGAGCTTCACCACCCTGGCCGCAGCCAACGTGCAGAGCTGCCCCTGCAGCGGCTGGAGCACCAGCGCCGCGCCCGCCAATGCCTCGATCGACGACCCGGGCCCGGTGGAGCTGGGCGTGAAGTTCCGCGTGGACGTGGACGGCGTCGTCACCGGCGTGCGCTTCTACAAGGGCGCGGGCAACACCGGCACCCACGTCGGCAGCCTCTGGAGCCTGGACGGCACGCGGCTGGCCACGGCCACCTTCGGCAACGAGACGGCCGGCGGCTGGCAGGAGGTGCAGTTCGCCACGCCCGTGCCGGTGACGGCCAACACCGTGTACGTCGCCTCCTACTTCGCGCCCAACGGCCACTACGCGGGCGACAACAGCTATTTCGCCAACGCGGGCGTGGACAAGGCGCCCGTGCACCTGCTGCAAAACGGCGTGAGCGGCGGCAACGGGCTCTATGCCTACGGCAGCGGCTCCACCTTCCCGTCGCAGAGCTGGCAGGCCACCAATTACTGGGTGGACGTGGCCTTCACGCCGGGCGGCAGCAGTGGCGGCGGCACCACGCCCTCGGCCAACTGCACCAACCCGGCCAACGCCATCGTGGCCGAGAACTGCCTCACGGGCAGCCCGGCCTCGGAATGGGACATCAGCGGCGCGGGCGACGCGAGCATCCAGGGCTTTGCCACGGACATCAGCGTCAACCGCGGCGGCACGGTGAGCTTCAAGGTCAACACCACGGCCAGCAGCTACCGCTTCGACATCTACCGGCTGGGCTGGTATGGCGGCGCCGGCGCGCGCAAGGTGGCGACGGTCAACCCGTCGGCCACGCTGCCGCAGAGCCAGCCGTCCTGCCTGACGCAGCCCGGCAGCGGCCTCATCGACTGCGGCAACTGGGCCGTCTCCGGTTCGTGGACCGTGCCCTCGACCGCCGTCTCCGGCATCTACATCGCCCGCCTGGTGCGCAACGACACGGGTGGCGCCAGCCACATCGCCTTCGTGGTGCGCGACGACGGCTCGGCCGCCGACATGGTGTTCCAGACCTCCGACACCACCTGGCAGGCCTACAACAACTGGGGCGGCAACAGCCTCTACCAGGGCGGGCCGGGCACCAGCCCGTCGCGCGCCTACAAGGTCAGCTACAACCGGCCGTTCAACACGCGCACGGTGGACGGCGGCCAGGACTGGATCTTCGCCAACGAGTACCCCATGGTCCGCTGGCTGGAGGCCAACGGCTTTGCCGTCACCTACGTCAGCGGCGTGGACACCGACCGCAGCGCCACTGTGCTGCAGGGCCGCAAGGTGTTCCTGTCGGTGGGGCACGACGAGTACTGGTCTGCGCAGCAGCGCGCCAACGTGGAGGCCGCCCGCGCCGCGGGCATGCACATGGCCTTCTTCAGCGGCAACGAGGTGTTCTGGAAGACGCGCTGGGAATCCAGCATCGACGCCTCCGGCACGCCCTACCGCACGCTGGTGTCCTACAAGGAGACGCATGCCAACGCGCGCATCGACCCCACCGGCATCTGGACAGGCACCTGGCGCGACGCGCGCTTCTCGCCCCCGGCCGACGGTGGCCGGCCGGAGAACGCGCTCACGGGCACGCTGTTCATGAACAACGACACCGGCGTGTACTACGGCATCACCGTGCCGCCGGCCGAGGGGCTGCTGCGCCTGTGGCGCAACACGGCCGTGGCCACGCAGGCGGCGGCGGGGCTCACCTCCACGCTGCCCACGGGCGTGCTGGGCTACGAGTGGGATGCCGACGTAGACAACGGCGCACGCCCGCCGGGGCTGTTCCGCCTGTCGCAGACCAGCATCACCAGCAACGGCGTGCTGCAGGACAACGGCTCCACCTTCGGCAACGGCACGCTCACGCACGCGCTGACGATGTACCGGCACGCCGGCGGCGCGCGGGTGTTCGGCGCCGGCACCATCCAGTGGAGCTGGGGCCTGGACGCCACGCACGACCTGCCGCGCGGCACCAACGCCGCGGTGGACCAGAGCCTGCAGCAGGCCACCGTGAACCTGTTCGCCGACATGGGCGTGCAGCCCGGCGCGCTGCGCTCGCCGCTGGCGGCGGCCACGGCCTCCACCGACACCACGGCGCCCACGGTGGCCATCGCCGCCCCGGCGGCCGGCGCCAGCGTCGCCGCGGGCAGCAGCGTGACGGTCAGCGGCACGGCCGCGGACGTGGGCGGCCAGGTGGCGGGGGTGGAGGTGTCCACCGACGGCGGCAGCACCTGGCATCCGGCCACCGGCCGCGCCACCTGGAGCTTCAGCTGGACGCCCACGGCCACGGGCACGGCCAGCCTGCAGGTGCGCGCGGTGGACGACAGCGGCAACCTCGCCGCCGTGCCGGCCACCCGCAGCGTCACCGTCACGCCGCTGGCCTGCCCCTGCAGCGGCTTTGCCGCCTCGGCCACGCCCAGCACGGCCAGCGCCAACGATGCGGATACCGTCAACTTGGGTGTGAAGTTCAGCGTGGACCGGAGCGGCAGCATCACCGCCGTGCGCTTCTACAAGGGGCCGGCCAACACGGGCACGCACGTGGGCGCGCTGTGGACCAGCGACGGCACGCTGCTGGGCACGGCCACTTTCTTCAACGAAACGGCCACGGGCTGGCAGGAGGCCGTCTTCGCCACGCCCATCCCGGTGAGCGCGGGCACGGTGTACGTGGCGTCCTACCGCGCGCCCAACGGCGGCTACGCGTTCGACGGCAGCTTCTTCACCAACGCCGGCGTGGACAACGGGCCCGTGCATCTGCTGGGCAATGGCGTGAGCGGGGGCAACGGCGTGTTTGCCTACGGCGGCAGCTCGGTGGCGTTCCCGTCGTCGAGCTACCTGTCCGCCAACTACTGGGTGGACGTGGTGTTCATGCCGGCGCCGTAAAGAAGCAGCGGCGCCCCACCCTGCGGCTCCCGCCGCCGGATGGGGCGCCGCAGTGATGCCGGCGCGCGGGCATCTCAGTGCGCCAAGGCGGCGTCCATGAGGTCCACTAGGTCCCAGGCGTTCACGGCCGTGGCCGGCGGGTCGTCGCCCAGCACCACGCCCAGGGTGTTCACCCGCGTCATCAGGCGCAGCTCGCCTATGCCCATGCTCAGGGCGAGATTGGCGAAGAGCGCGCCGGGCACGTCGTCGGGGTCCATGTCCGTGACGGCCGCCTCCGGGACGTAGCAGGCGATGTCGAAGGTGCCCGCGCCCGCGGGGTTGGGCGAGGCCAGGAAGCGCACGTCCTGTACGCACACCGCGTGGCCCAGGAAGTCCAGCGGGCCCAGGCGTCCCGCCACCTCGCGCGGAATGGGCTGCGAGAAGGCGCACACCCGCATGCGCGGCGGCATGGCCGGCGCCGCGGCCACCAGCGCCTGCACGGCCTCTATGCCTTCGGGGTTGTGGTTGCAGCTGATGGCGATGCGCAGCACCGCACCGTCGTTGGCCGGCACCTGGTCCACGCCCACGCGCAGCAGCGGATCGATGTCGGCCACCGCGCTGCGCAGCGTGTCCACGATGCGGCCGATGCGCGTGATCGAGGGCTCGAAGTCCGCCGCCGTGGCAGAGGCATCGAGCACCGCGCACAGGTCCGGGCCGTGATCAGCCACCGTCGTCCAGAACTGCCGTGCCTTGTCTTGGTTCATGTTCACCGTCTTCGCAAGAGGGAACCGGGTTTGCGCGCCCGGTCATGAGATCGAGGCTCCATGGTGGAGCCCGACCCCCACGACGGTCGTTACACCATTGTTACAAGGGGGAAATCAAGGCCGGCGGAGGCGGCCCGCCGCGCGTGCGGGGGCCGGCCCTTGCCCCGTCAGAACACGAACAGGTCTTCCGCCTTGAGCACCGTGTTGGCGCCCAGCTTGGCGATGAGCACCGCGGCGCCGGCCTTGCTGCCGTCGGCGTCGTAGAACAGCTCCCCCGTGGACTGCTTGTAGATCAGCCGGTCGTCGGCCTCCGCTGCCTTGCTGCCCAGGCACAGCGCCCCGGGCGCGAGCTGGCCCACGGCGCCCAGTGCGGTGAACACGGCGTGGTCGAACTCCAGCTTGTCGTCCACCGACGTGAAGTCGGTGAGGGTGTCCGCGCTGGTGCCGCCGGCAAAGGCGCCGGTGAAGCGGAACGTGTCCTGGCCGCTGCCGCCGGTGAGCTGGTCCAGCCCCGTGCC
The DNA here is from genome assembly GCF_034427735.1 of Azohydromonas lata. Lineage (NCBI taxonomy): Bacteria > Pseudomonadati > Pseudomonadota > Betaproteobacteria > Burkholderiales > Sphaerotilaceae > Azohydromonas > Azohydromonas lata. The sequence goes on along the minus strand of NZ_JAXOJX010000051.1, from coordinate 541 downwards.
GCCGACGAGCACGTCGTTGCCCGCGCCGCCGTTGAGCGTGTCGTTGCCCGCGCCGCCATACAGCGTGTCGTTGCCCGCGTTGCCGTCGAGCTTGTCGTTGCCGTTCTTGCCGTCGAGGGCGCTGTCGCCGCGGCCGCCGCTGAGCGTGTCGTTGACGGTGGCACCGTTGGCGTCGCCATTGAGCACGTCATGGGCGTATTTCACCGTGGCCGTGGCCGTGCTGGCGACACTCTCGGCAGCCTTGAAGCCGTCGGTGTACGAGACCTTGACCGAGAGGGCCTGGCCCACGTCCGCCTCCACCAGCTTGTAGGCACTGCCCGTGGCGCCGGTGATGGCGGTACCGCCGCGCAGCCACTGGTAGCTGAGCTTGCCCAGCCCGTCGGCGTCGGCCAGTGCGCTGGTCACCGCCGTGAGCGTCTGGCCTTGCTCGGCCGTGCCGCTGACGGTGACGCCGCCCGTGGGCGCGTCGTTGACGTTGGCCACCGCCGCCGTGGCGGCGCTGCCCACGCTCTCGGCCGTCTTGAAGCCGTCCGTGTACGAA
>NZ_JAXOJX010000050.1:0-56240 GCF_034427735.1 Azohydromonas lata | reverse complement strand
ACAGGGTGGTGCCCGGGCCGGCGCCCGCGCTGGCCCATGTGGCCGCGCCGGTGCAGCCGGCGCTGGCCGCCCAAAGGTCCGCCACGGAGGCCGAGCATGCTGTGGGCCGCCGCCTGCACGCCCGCACCGCCCACTGAGGGCGCGCCAGCCGGCGACCCGCCCGCGCTGGCGGCGCTGTCGCACTGGGCCCTGCAGTTCACGCCGCGCGTGGCGCGGGTGGAGGAGGCGGTGCTGATGGAGCTGCGCGCCAGCCTGCGCCTGTTCGGCGGCGCGGCGGCGCTGCGCGCGCGCATGGCGGCCGAGGCGCTGGAGCTGGGCGCCTGCGCGCTGAGCTGGGGCGCCTCCACCGGGCTGGCCGCGCTGGCCCTGGCGCGCGCGGGGCACGCGGGCTGTACCGAGGCCGACGACGCCGTGGACGCCGCCACGCTGGCCGACAAGCCCGCCGCCGCGCGGCTGTGCGCGCTGCTGGATGGCCTGGCGCTGCACACCCTGAGCGAGGCGCGCGCGCACGTGCCCACGCTGCTGCGCACGGGCTGCAGCACCTTGGGCGGGCTGCGCCGGCTGCCGCGCGGAGGGCTGTCGCGGCGCTTTGGCGGGGAGCTGCTGCAGGCGCTGGACCAGGCCTATGGCCTGCGCCCCGAGGCCTGGCGCTGGTTCACCCTGCCGGAGACCTTCGCCCTGGAGCTGGAGCTGCCCTGGCGCGTGGAGCAGGCTCCCGCGCTGGCGCAGGCCGCGCGGCGGCTGCTGCTGGCGCTGTGCGGCTGGCTGGCGGCACGCCACGGCGGGGCCACGGCTTTCACCCTGTATTGGGCGCATGACGCGATGCGCAGCCGCGCGGCCGGCGCCGGTGGCGAGCTCACCTTGCGCACGGCCGAGCCGACGCGGGACGTGGCCTTCCTGCAGCGGCTGCTGGGCGAGCACCTCCACCGCACCGCGCTGCTGGCGCCCGCGGGCGCGCTGGGCCTGCGGCTGCTGCAGTGGCAGCCGCTGGCAGCGCCCGGCGCCGGGCTGTTGCCGGACGGCCGTGACGAGGGCGAGCCGCTGTCGCAGGTGCTGCAGCGGCTGTCGGCGCGCTTGGGCGAGGAGCGCGTGCGCCGGCCGCTGCTGGTGGCCGACCACCGGCCGGAGTGGATGCAGCGCTGGCTGAGCGTGCAGCAGGGCGCGCCGCGCCCAAGCGCGCTGCCGCCCGCGCAGGCCACGCTGCTGCCGCAGCCCGGTTTCGTGCTGGCGCAACCGCTGCGCCTGGCGCTCAAGGACAACCGGCCCGTCTACCAGGGCCCGCTGCAGCTCGTGGCCGGGCCGCACCGCATAGAGGGCGGCTGGTGGCACCGGCTGGGGGAGGAGCCCGGCCTGGAGCACGGCAGCGCGGGCGGCCAGGGCACGCCGGGCGGGCCAGGCGGCCAGAGCGCCATCGCCAGCGGCCACGTGCAGCGCGACTACTGGCTGGCCTGGAGCCCGCATGCCGGGCTGCTGTGGATCTTCCAGACGCGGCTGGCCGACGAGGCGAGCGCCTGGTATTTGCATGGGAGCTTTGCGTGAGGGGGAGAACAAGGCAGAGGCGCTGCCGCGCGGGAACGACGGGCTCGTCTGTGCAGCGCGTCAGCCAAGGCGCTTCGCTCCCTGTTCCGTCATGCCCGCGAAAGCGGGCATCCACCCCGACCGATGCGCTGGCGCGCAAACCTTGGCTTGCCGTGATGCAGGTACTGGGGCTGCACCTCGGCGCTCGTGGATGCCCGCTTTCGCGGGCATGACGGATGGGGGTGCGCTGCGCATCTGCCCCCGGCGGGTGTCGCTATGGCCGGACTCGTTCCAGAAGGCGCTTGTTCCAAGCGGCATTCGTTCTGGCAGGCGCGCGGTGAGCTTGCCCAGTGCCTGACCGCTCCCCATGCCCCCCAACAACAAAAACACCCTCCCGCCCGGCCTGCCCGCCTACGCCGAGCTCTGGTCCCTCTCCAACTTCAGCTTCCTGCGCGGCGCCAGCCACCCGCAGGAGCTGATCGAGCGCGCTGCCCAACTCGGCTACAGCGCGCTGGCGCTCACGGACGAGTGTTCGCTCGCCGGCATCGTCCGCGCCCACGTCGCGGCCAAGCAGCACAAGCTCAAGCTGCTGGTCGGTGCCCAGTTCCGGCTGCAGGCCGAGGAGGGCGAGGACGCACCGGCCCCCAACGCCGACGACGCCGCCGCCACCCTCGTGCTGCTCGCCTGCAACTTGAACGGCTACGGCAACCTCTGCCAGTTCATCACCCGGCTGCGCCGCGCGGGCGACAAGGGCACTTACGCGCCGCTGCGCCTCTCCAGCCTGGACCCCGATGCCCTGGCCGACTGCCTGGTGCTGGCCGCCCCGTCGCGCGGCGCGGACGTGCCCGCCATCGAAGGCCTGGCCCGCCGCCTGGCCTGGACTTTCACGAACCGCTGCTGGCTGCTGGTGAGCCAACTGCGGCAGGTGGACGACGCCCTCCACCTGGAGCGGCTGCGCGAGGTGGCCGCGCGCACCGGCGTGCCGCTGGTGGCCGCGGGCGACGTGCACATGCACCGCCGCTCGCGCAAGCCGCTGCAGGACGTGCTCACCGCCACGCGGCTGCGCCGCCCGCTCACCCTGTGCGGCTTCGGCCTGCAGCCCAACGCCGAGCGCCACCTGCGCACGCGGCTGAGGCTGGCGCAGACCTGCGCCCCGGAGCTGCTGGCGCAGACGCTGGAGGTGGCCGCGCGCTGCGGCTTCTCCCTGGACGAGCTGCGCTACCACTACCCCGGCGAGCTGGTCCCCGCGGGCCACAGCCCCGCCACCTGGCTGCGCCAGCTCACCTGGGAAGGCGCGGGGCGGCGCTGGCCGGGCGGCATACCGCCGGCGGTGCAGGCGCAGGTAGAGCACGAGCTGGCGCTGATCGGGGAGCTGCGCTACGAGCATTACTTCCTGACCGTGGCCGACATCGTGGAGTTCGCGCGTTCGCGCGGCATCCTCTGCCAGGGCCGCGGCAGCGCGGCCAACTCGGTGGTGTGCTTCTGCCTGGGCGTCACCGAGGTGGACCCCGCGCGCATGAGCCTGCTGTTCGAGCGCTTCATCAGCCGCGAGCGCAACGAGCCGCCGGACATCGACATCGACTTCGAGCACGAGCGGCGCGAGGAGGTCATCCAGTACCTCTACCGCAAGTACGGGCGCGACCGTGCCGCGCTGGCGGCCACCGTCATCACCTACCGCATGCGCAGCGCCGTGCGCGACGTGGGCAAGGCGCTGGGCCTGGCCGACGCCACCGTCGAGGCCCTGGCCCGCGACCACCAGTGGTGGGACGGCGCCCAACTGCGCGCCGAGCGGTTCGCCCAGCTGGGCCTGGACCCCGGCTCGCTGCTCATGCGCCAGTTCACGGCGCTGGTCGATCAGCTCCTGGGCTTTCCGCGCCACCTCTCTCAGCACACGGGCGGCTTCGTGCTGACGCAGGGGCCGCTGTCGCGCCTGGTGCCCATTGAGAACGCCGCCATGGCCGAGCGCACCGTCATCGAGTGGGACAAGGACGACCTGGACGCCGTGGGCCTGCTCAAGGTGGACGTGCTGGCGCTGGGCATGCTCACCGCCCTGCGCAAGGCGCTGGATTTCATCGGCCAGTTGAAGGGCCACGCCTTCGGCCTGCAGGACATCCCGGACGACGATGTCGCCACCTACGACATGGTGTGCCGTGCCGACACGGTGGGCGTCTTCCAGATCGAGAGCCGCGCCCAGCAGGCGATGTTGCCGCGATTGAGGCCGCGCTGCTTCTACGACCTGGTGATCGAAGTCGCCATCGTCCGCCCCGGGCCGATACAGGGCGGCATGGTCCACCCCTTCCTGCGCCGGCGCGAGGGCAAGGAGGCGGTGACCTTCCCCGGCGAGGCCTTGCGGCAGGCGCTGGGCCGCACGCTGGGCGTGCCGGTGTTCCAGGAGCAGGTGATGCAGGTGGCCATCCTGGCCGCGGGCTTCACGGCCGGCGAGGCCGACGCACTGCGCCGCAGCATGGCAGCGTGGCGGCGCAAGGGCGGGCTGGAGCAGTACCACGACAAGATCGTGCGCGGCATGACGCAGCGGGGTTACGACCCGGCGTTCGCCACGGCCATCTTCGAGCAGATCAAGGGTTTTTCGGAGTACGGCTTCCCGGAGAGCCACGCGGCCTCGTTCGCGCTGCTGGTCTACACGAGCTGCTGGATCAAGTGCCGGCACCCGGCGGCCTTTCTGGCGGCCATGCTCAATTCGCAGCCGCTGGGCTTCTACACACCCTGGCAGCTCGTCCAGGACGCGCGGCGGCATGGCGTGGAAGTGCGAGCGGCGGACGTGATGGCAAGTGATTGGGACTGCACGCTGGAGGGGATAGACGCAGAGGCAGGGTCGGACGAAGCGAATAAGGCAGCAGAGGCAGCAAGAGAGAAAGGAGCGGAAGAAGAAAAGGCGGGAAAGAAGGTAGAGGAGGTAGAGGAAAGAGCGGAAGAGGTGCCGCAAGCCGACGACCCATGGCATCCCGACAGCCAAGGCGCTTCGCCCCCCACTTCGTCATCCCCGCGCAGGCGGGGATCCAGGCGGCCCCACGCCGGAGCGCAAGAGCAACGGCAGGCCGCACGAACCCAGGACGCCGCTCACGCCAAAGTGATTTCTCCCGATCCGCTTGGGGGCCGCCTGGATTCCCGCCTGCGCGGGAATGACGGAGTAGGGGGCGGTGCCGGTCAGCGCACGGCAAACGCTTTGCAAGCCTGCAAGCGCTGCAGTGGACCCGACGACCCCGTCAGTCCCACCGGCCCAAGCCGCCCAAGCAAGCCCGCCGTGCGCCTGGGCCTGCGCATGGTGGCGGGCCTGAGCCAGGAGGCGGCCATGCGCATCGCCCAGGCCCGCGCGCTGTGCCCCTTTGATGACGTGGAAGACCTTGCCCGCCGCGCCCGGCTGGATGCGCGCGACATCCGCCTGTTGGCCGGCGCCGACGCGCTGATGAGCCTGGCCGGGCACCGCCGCCAGCAGCTGTGGGAAGCGGCGGCGTGGACCACGCCGCCGGCACTGCTGGGCGACGCGCCGGTGAACGAAGACTTCATCGAGCTGCCGCCCGCCCCGGAGGGCGAGGAGATCGTCTTCGACCACGCCGCCACGGGCCTGACCCTGCGCCGCCACCCGCTGGCGCTGCTGCGCCCGCTGCTGGAGGAGCGGCGCCTGCTGTCCGCGGCGCAGTTGCTGGCGCAGCCGCACGGCCGACTGGTGCGCGCCTGTGGCCTGGTGACGCTGCGCCAGCAGCCCGGCACGGCCAAGGGCGTGGTGTTCGTGACCCTGGAGGACGAAACCGGCGTAGTGCAGGTGGTGTGCTGGAAGCGCATCCGCGAGCGCCAGCGCGAAGTTTTATTGCGCTCGCGGCTGCTGGCGGTTTATGGGCGGTGGCAGAGGGAAGGGGAAGTTTGCGCCTTGGTCGCCGGGCACCTTTTGGACCTGACCGGGCTGCTGGGCAGGTTTGTGGCGGGGAGCCGGGATTTCAGGTGAGGGGAAATATGTTCGAACGGGAATTTTAAGTAGAGAAAAATCTGGTTTTTCTGAAAATAATTTGCTTTAACTCAAATGTTTCTCGTTTTATTGCGGCAACGGCTGGTTGCGTGGAATAGTTGTCACTCAAATCTGTCGAATGGCATTTCGAGGCTGTTGAGTGCGGTATGAATATTTCCGTGGGTCTGTGAAGTGAGAATTACAAGTAAACCAATGAAAACTCCTTTGAAATTCCTGGCTGCCTTTTTCATCAGCGCATCGTCAATTGCCGTGCAGGCCAGATCGCCCACGGATGAGCCATGCCAGTATTCCGTGAGCAGGCCGATTCCTTTTGCTGCTCCCACGGCGCAAGACCGGCTCACGGTCAGCATCGGGCCGGGCCCATGCCATTTGGCCAGGCTGTCCATTACCGTCATGTCCGACCAGGGCAAACTGCTGTACAGCTACGCGTCACCCTTGTCGCCTCACATCGGCATGGATATCAACCATCCACAGTGGGCCACGGAGGCACGCCGCTTTGCGGACGACACCGTGGCCTATACGCTGGTCAGGAAAAATGACCGCCCCGTGCCCAAGGCGCGCTCCGTGGCGGAAGAGGGCGACCCGATATTCAAGGTCTCGCTCAATATCTACAAACGCCTCATGGCCAGTGGCCAGCCCATGCTTTACCACTCGACCTATTATGAAGGCGGTCAATACGTGGTTTTCGATCCGGAGATTGGCAAGGCGCGCGTGGTGGCTGAATCCGGGCTTTGACGAAAGAATAAGGCGGACTGTTGGGCCGTGCCATGATTTTCCGGGCGATGCGCAGTGACGTGAAACTGCTGGCGCTGCGCGCGCTGCCGACCCCGGGCGGCGGCTTCCGGTTGTTCCTGCGCCGGGTGTGAGCCTGGGGCGGCTCTCCGGCGCTCAGGCGCCGGGCTGCACCGGGCCGTCCGCCGCCAGCGGCAGCGCCGCGACCAGGACCCGGCCCAACCCGTGCGGGTGCGCCTGCGCCCACAGCCGTCCGCCGTGCAGCTCGATGACGAGCCGCGCCAGCGACAGGCTCACGCCCGGCGCCTGGTCGGCACTGTGCAGCAGGTCGTCCTCGGGGCGCGGAGGCTGAAGGCCGTCCTGCGGCAGCCCGCCGGCGTGCTCGGCCACGGTGGCCATGGCACTGCCGCCGCGGCCGTGCACGGCCAGGCTGATCTGCGCGCCGGCCGAGGGCGCACGGCGCGAGGCCTCCTGCAGCAGCGCCGTGAGCGCCTGGGCCAGCCGCGGCGCGTCGCCCTCCACCCACATGGCGCTTGGGCCGGCGTCCACGTGCAGCGACTGCTCGTGAGCGGACAGCAAGGGCTGGGCCGCGGCGGCGGCCGCCTCGGCCACGGACTGCAGGCTCAAGCGCTCGCGGTGCAGCGGCAACTGGCCGGCGCGGGCGCGGGCCAGGTCGTCCACCTCGTCCATCAGCCGCATGAGGTGGCTGAGCTGCCGGTCTATGAGCGGGTTGACCTGCGCGGCCAGCGCGTCCTGGCTGCCCTTGACCCGCTGCAGCAGCGAAAAGCCGCTGCGCAGCGAGGCCAGCGGGTTGCGCAGCTCATGGGCCAGCGAAGAAAGGAAACGGGTGCGAAAGCGCCGTTCCTCGTCGAGCTGCGCCAGCGCGGCCTGCAACTGCTGGTGCACGTCCGGCGGCTGCGCGGCGGGCGCGGCGCAAACGTCTGGGTCGTCGGCCTCGGCTTGATTCATGTCGGCATCCCGCGGGCGGTGTCTGTGGTGATGCGCTGCGCCAGGCTCCTCGTGCAGGTCCTGCGCGCGGCAGCCCATGCGCCAGGACCGCGGGAGGCTAGCACCGGCCAGGCGCATGCCCGGGCGGGCACGGCGCAGGAATCCGCACGCACCGCCAACTCCCACCGGAAAGCGCGGCGCCATGGCGTGCAGGCCCTTGGGCCGCCGGGGCAAAACTCGCGGCCCCGGTGGGTCAATTCACCCAGCCGCCGCAGCACTGCGCCGCCAAGGCCTTGATTTCATGGGCGCCGGCCGCTGGCACGCCTCCAGCAAGCCGCCATGCGTCTGTGCCGCAGACGGCAGCACGCCGCTTGGGCGCGGGCCGACGCAGGCAACTTGTGCAAGGAGGTCTGGGCATGGGCCGGTGGCGCCGGGCTGGCGAAGTGGACGCGCTCGCGGCGCAGGCCCGGCCGCGCAAGGTGTAATGCCGCCATGACAGCTCCCGCATTTCTCGCGGCCCTTTGGGCGCCGTTGCAGCTGGCCGGCCGGCTCAACCTGCTGCACCGCTTCTCGCTGGTGAGCTTCATCGCGGTGGCGCTGGTGAGCGTGGCGCAGGCCGCGCTGCTGGCGCGCTACATCGAGAGCCAGTTGCTGCGCCACGACGCCGAGCTCAGCCGCCAGCTCGTCCAGAGCATCGTGGACACGCAGGGCGTGCAGGACTATTTCGAGCGCGGCGAGGCGTCGGGCTCGCGCGCGGGCTTCGAGGAGTTCTTCGGCCACATCGCTGCCATGCCTGACGTGCTGCGCGCCAACGTCTGGGGGCCGGATGCGCGGGTGCTGTGGTCCAGCGACCCGGCGCTCATCGGCCGGCGCTTCGAGCACAACGACGAGCTGGAGGAGGCGCTGCAGGGCCACACCGTCGTCCACCGCGGCCAAGTTTCCGGCGACCAGCCCGTGGGCAAGGCCGAGCACGAGCGGCTGGCGCGCACGCAGACCCATTTCGTGGAGAACTACCTGCCCGTCTACCCCAGCGCCATGGACGCGGGCCCGCCCATCGGCGTGGTGGAGCTGTACCGGCTGCCCAGCAGCCTCAACGCCGTGCTGCGCAGCAGCGCGCTCATGGTGTGGGCCAGCGCCATTGCCGGCGGCGTGGTGCTGTACCTGTCCACGCTGGGGCTGGTGCGCCGCGCCAGCCGCCTCATGCAGCAGCAGCGCGCGCGCATGGTGGAGGCCGAGGCGCTGGCGCTGGTGGGGGAGATTGCCGCCTCCGTGGCGCACAGCATCCGCAACCCGCTGGCCTCCATACGCTCCGGCGCGGAGCTGCAGGTGGAATTGGGCGCGGAGGCGCCGGGCGAGATCGCGCGCGAGACCGTGGCGCACGTGGACCGCATCGAGCACTTGGTGCGCACGCTGCTGAGCTACACCCGCCAGCCCGGCGAGGTGCAGGGCACGGCCGAGGTGGCGCCGGCGCTGCGCGAGGCGGCCGAGCGCTTCGCTCCGAGCTTCAGCGCGCAGGGCAAGCAGTTCACCTTCGAGGCCGGCGCCGCGCTGCCGCCGGTGCACGGCGAGGCCGTGGTGCTGGTGCAGCTCGTCAACTCGCTGCTGGCCAATGCGCTGGAGGCCACCGCCGCGGGCGACCGCGTGGTGCTGCGCGCCTGTACCGAGGGCGATCACGTCGTGGTCGAGGTCACCGACAGCGGCCCCGGCATAGAGGCCCAGCGGCTGGTGGACGTGTTCAAACCCTTCCACACCAGCAAGCCTCGCGGCCTGGGCATGGGGCTGGCGCTGGTCAAGCGCGCGCTGCAGCGCCTGGGCGGCGACGTGGACATCGACAGCCGTCCCGGCTGCACGCGGGCACGCATGCGGCTGCGGCGCGCGGACACCGTGCAAGGAGAAACGCCATGGCGCAGGCCATCCTGATCATCGAGGACGAAACGGCGCTCGCGCGCAACCTGAGCGTCTACCTGCAGCGCGCGGGCTGCGAGGTGCGCGTGGCCGGCTCGGCGCTGGAAGGTTTCGCCCTGCTGGAGGACTTCAAGCCCGGCGTCGTCCTGCTGGACCACAACCTGCCCGGCATGAGCGGGCTGGAGGCGCTCAAGCGCCTGCGCGCCGCGGACGCGGGCATGCACGTGGTGATGATGACGGGCCACGGCAGCCTGGAGCTGGCGGTGGAAGCCATGAAGGCCGGCGCGGCGGATTTCCTGACGAAGCCGCTGGTGCTGGGCGAGGTGAAGCTGCTGCTGGAGCGGCTCACGCGGCAGGACCGGCTGGAGCAGGCCGTCGACTACTACCGCGCCCGCGAGGCGCGCGACAGCGGGCTGGACAAGATCGTGGGCGACTCCCCGCCCATGCGCGCGATGAAGCAGACGCTGCGCACGCTGCTGGAGGCCGAATCAAGGCTGCAGGACGGCGAGCTGCCCGCCGTGCTGGTGGTCGGCGAGACGGGCACCGGGAAGGAATTGGTCGCCCGCGCCCTGCACTTCGACGGGCCGCGCAGAAGTAAACCCTTCGTGGAGCTGAACTGCGGGGCCTTGCCGCCGCAACTGGTGGAGGCGGAGCTGTTCGGCTACGAGCGCGGCGCCTTCACCGACGCGCGCCAGCGCAAGGTGGGGCTGCTGGAGACGGCCGGGGACGGCAGCGTGTTCCTGGACGAGATCGGCGAGGCCGAGCTGTCCACGCAGGTGAAGCTGTTGAAGCTGCTGGAGGACCGCCGCATGCGCCGCCTGGGTGGCCTGCGCGACACGCCGGTGACGGCGCGCGTGATCAGCGCCACCAACCGGCCGCTGGAGGACATGGTGCGCGAGGGGCGCTTCCGGGCGGACCTGTACTTCAGGTTGCGCATCGTGGAGCTGCGCGTGCCGCCGCTGCGCGAGCGCGGCGAGGACATCGTGCAGCTGGCGCGCCATTTCCTGGCGCTGCACGGGGCGCGCTACCGCAAGCCGGGCCTGGCGCTGACGGCCGAGGCCGAGGCCGCGCTGCGCCGCCACACCTGGCCGGGCAACGTGCGCGAGCTGCGCAACGCCATGGAGCAGGCCGTGCTGGTGGCGCAGGACACGGCCGTCACGCCCGCGCTGCTGCACCTGGCGCCGCAGGCGCTGGCGCCTTCGCTGTCGGCGGGGATGTCCGCGGGCCTGGGGCTGGCGGACGAGGAGCTGAACCTGGAGCGCATGGAGCGCCACCTCATCGAGCAGGCGATGCAGCGCAGCGCCCACAACGTCAGCGCCGCGGCGCGGCTGCTGGGCATCTCGCGCGACACGCTGCGCTACCGGCTGGAGCGGCTGCAGGGGCGGGAGACGGCGGCGTGAGGAAGCTGCAGGCCCCAGGCGCAGCCGTCCGCCCACAAAAAAAGGCCGGCGAAACCGCCGGCCTCAAAGTGCCGCCGCCCTGGAAGGTGGCGGCGGGGGAAGGATCAGCCTATGCGCACGGGCACGAAGATGCGGCTGTCGCCGCGCTGTATGAGCAGCGCCACCGACTTGTCGGACTTGGCCACGGCCTCGCGCACCTGCTCCACGCTCTTGACCGGCGTGCCGTTGATGGCCACCAGCACGTCGCCGGGCTGCACGCCGGCGCGCGCCGACGGGCCGGAGGACTGCTCCACCACCAGCCCGTTGGTGACGCCGCTGCCGCGCAGCTCCTGCGGCTGCAGCGGGCGCAGCGCCAGGCCCAATTTCGCCTGCTGGCCGGGGGCGGCCTGTTCGGCCTCGGCCACCTTGGCCGGCTTCTCGGCGGCGTCGCCGAGCTTGGCGCTGATCTCCTCGCGCTTGCCGTGGCGCCACACCTCCAGCGCCACCTTCTCGCCCGGGCGGGACTGGCCGATGACGGCGGGCAGGTCGCCGGAGGAGACGATGGCCTGGCCGTCCACCTTGCGGATGACGTCGCCCACCTGCAGCCCCGCCTTGTCGGCTGGGCCGCCGGGGTCCACGCTGGCCACCAGGGCGCCTTCGGGGCGGTCGAGCTTGAAGGAGTCGGCCAGGCTCTGGTTGACCTCCTGGATCGCCACGCCCAAGCGCGCGTGGCTGGCCTTGCCGGTGGCCACGATCTGCTCCTTGACCTTGGTGGCCAGCTCTATGGGGATGGCGAAGGACAGGCCCATGTAGCCGCCGGAGCGGCTGTAGATCTGCGAGTTGATGCCCACCACCTCGCCGCGCGCGTTGAAGAGGGGCCCGCCGGAGTTGCCGGGGTTGATGGCCACGTCGGTCTGGATGAAGGGCACGTAGCCGTCGTCCGGCAGCGAGCGGCCCTTGGCGCTGACCACGCCCACGGTGACGCTGTTCTCGAAGCCGAAGGGCGAGCCCATGGCCGCCACCCATTCACCCGGGCGCAGCTCGCGCGTGCTGCCCAGCGGGACGACGGGCAGATCCTTGGCGTTGATCCTGATGACGGCGACGTCGGTCTTGGGGTCCTCGCCCAGCACCTTGGCCTGGAACTCGCGCCGGTCGGTGAGCTTGACCGTCACTTCCTTGGCGCCGTGGACGACGTGGGCGTTGGTGAGGATGACGCCGTCGGCGCTGACGATGAAACCGGAGCCCTGACCGCGCATGGGCTGCTGCTGGGCGCGCGGGTTGGGCGCGGCGAAGCCCGGCGGGCCGAAGCGGCGGAAAAACTCGTAGAAGGGATCGTTCGGGCTCATGCCCGGGGGCATGGCGCCCTGCGGCGCGGCGGCCTGGTCCTCGTCCTCGTCGTTGCTGGCCGAGCGCATGCCGGTGACGGTGATGTTGACGACGGCGGCGCCGTGGCGCTCGGCGATCTGCGAGAAGTCCGGCGCGCCGGCGACGGGCGCGATGGGCGCGGCGGCCACGGCCGCGGTGGAAGCGGTGTTGGCGGGGATGGCCGCGCCCGCGTGGTGGCTGCTGATGAAGGTGGCGCCGGCGCCGCCGATCACGCCGGCCGCCAGCAGCGACAGCGTCAGCCGGGCAGGGGAGAGGGAAACGGTGCTCATGGATCGCACTCCTCGAACAGGTTTGTCGTTTGACATGCAACCAATGTGGGGCAAGGCGCTTAGATGGCACTTAAGCACCTGCCCCGGCGCGCCGGACGCCGCTTGCGCTACTTGAGCTTGGCCGTGAAGCCGCCGATGAGCGGGTAGTAGCCGTTGAGCGAGCGGCGGAAAGTGCCGGCGATTTCGGTGGCGCCCGGTCCGTAAAAGCGGCCCGCCACTTCCACGCCTTGCGCGGGATCGCTGCACGAGAAGCTGCCGTCGGCGCGGTTCACCGATGCCTTGCATTGCACGGCCGCCGTGAGCCAGCCCGGCGCGTCGGCCCAAAACGCGCCGTTCTCTTCCTGCAACGGGTGCAGGCGGGCGCTGAGTGCACCGAACTCCTTGGGCTGCACCGTGACGGTGACCGTCCGTTTGGCAGCATCGAACACCGCCTTGGCCGTGCCATACGGTGCGTCGAAGTAATTCCAGTTGGGGGTCAACCAGTACATGCCGGCCAGGCCGCCGTACTGCTTGGAGCCGCTGGCGGGCAGGTCGGTGCCCAGCGTGGCACTGCCCCATGCAAAGCCGCCCCAGATCACCGGGCGCCCCGAGAAGTAGCCGCCGGACAAACGGGCGCCGTGGTAGGACCAGAGCGTGAAGCTCGAATACTTGGCGCCTATGGACGACAGGTCGTGGCTCACGATCCAGCGGGAACTGGTGACGCCGAGGTTCTGGTCGATGACGGGATCGAAGCTGTAGTGGCGAGTGACGGATACGCCAGCGAAGGTGTGCTTGGACTTCGTGGCGACGGGATACGTCATGGGCGCGTTCAAGGCGACCCCGTTGATGGGACTGGTCGCGTTCTTGATCAGGAATCCCGCCCGGTGCACCACCGTGCCGCCCAGCCCGTTGACGCTGATGCCAGGCGTCATGACGGTGGCCGGCACCGTCTTGGCGATGCCATCGCTGCCCACCGTCTCAGGCCCGGAATAAACCATGCTTACCAGGCCGGGCAGCGCCGTTCCCTTGAGGGTGGAAATGGCGGCATACACCGGCGCTGCCGCCTGGGCCTGTTCCCGCATTGCCGGCGACCCGGTGGCTGCTGCGGTGGGTTCAGAAGCATCGCCACCGCCGCCGCAGGCCGTGAGGCCCAACATCCCGGCTCCCAGCATGCCGGCTAGGCACAGGCGCTGAGCTTGATCTTTCATGGGGTCCCCCTTGCCTTTATTTTGACAATCACTTTGTCACAAAAGGTTGCATTTTAGGGGTGCCTCACGGCGATCCGAGCCGTGTTTGACGTCCACGGCGGCATAAGGCCGCCTGCCTACCCATCCGCCCGGCGGCAGCGGGACCTAGCCGCGTGCGGCGAAACGCACTTCCACTTTCAGGCCGCCCAGCCGCTGCGACTGCCCAAGCCGCAGCGCCGCCCCATGCAGCTCGGCAATCGCCTTGACGATGGCCAGCCCCAGGCCGCTGCCCGGCGCCTCGGTGCCGGGCACGCGGTGAAAGCGGTCGAGCACGCGCTCGCGCTCCTCCTCGGCAATGCCCGGGCCGCTGTCCTCCACGGCCAGCAGCAGCGACGCGCCCTCGCGGCGCACCGTGAGGTCCACCGTGCCGCCTTCGGGCGAGTACTTCAGCGCGTTGTCCAGCAGGTTGCGCATGAGGATGCGCAGCGCCTCGGCGTGGCCGTCCACCTCGCCCGCGTCGGCCTGGGGCACGCCCAAATCCATGCCGCGTGCCTGCGCGGCGGGCATGGCGTCGGCCACGGCCATGCGCGCCACTTCGGCCAGCGCCACGGGCTGCGCCGGCACGGCAGCCGCTCCGGCCTGGTGGCGGGCCAGCACCAGAAGCTGCTCCACCAGCCGCGTGGCGCGGTCTATGCCGGCGTTCAGCCGCTGCGCGGCGCGCTCGCGCGCGGCGTCGTCGCCCGCGCGCTGCAGGCCCTGCACCTGCAGCTTGAGCGCGGCCAGCGGCGAGCGCAGCTCGTGCGCCGCGTCGGCCACGAAGCTCTTCTGCGCCTCGAAAGCCTGCCGCACGCGCGCAAACAGCAAGTTCAGCTCGTTGACCAGGGGACGAATTTCGTCGGGCAAATCATGCGCGCCGACCTCGCTCAAGTCGTCGGCCTGACGCGCGGCCACCTGGCGGCGCACGCGCTGCACGGGCGCCAGCGAGCTGCTGACCACGGCCCAAGCCACCAGCATGAGCAGCGGCGCCAGCACCACGATGGGCGCCACGGTGCGCAGTGCCAGGTTGCGCGCCATCTCGCGGCGCACGGCCATGTCCTGCGCCACCTGCACCACCTGCGAGCGCGTCTGCAGCGAGAAGACGCGGTAGATCGTGCCCTGCGCCTTTACGTCGGAAAATCCCAGCACGGCGCGCTGCGGCAGCGCGGCGCGGCGGGCGGACTGGAAGACGCGCAGCCCGTCGGCCGTCCACACCTGCACCATGAACTCGAAGTTCTCGGCCTCGTCCACATCCACGTCCGGCGGCAGCGCGCCGCGCGCGGTCAGCCCCGGGCGCAGCGCCAGGGCCGTTTGCTGCATGTGGTAGTCGAAGATCTGGTCGGCCTCGGCGCGCGCCGTGCCGTAGGCCACCACGCCCTGCGCCAGTGCCGACACCACGATGGCCACCAGCAGCAGCCCCAGCAGCCGCGTGCGCAGGGAATGCTGCAAGGAAGACGCCCGCATGGCCGCAGCCTCCTTCACGCCTTGGGCACCATGTAGCCCAGGCCGCGCACGTTCAGGATGAGCTCCGCGCCCAGCTTCTTGCGCAGGCCGTGGATGTAGACCTCCACGGCGTTGGAGCTCACGCCGTCCTTCCAGCCGTAGAGCTTTTCCTCCAGTTGCGTGCGCGACAGCACCATGCCCGGACGCGCGATCAGCGGCTCCAGCACGGCCCATTCGCGCGCGGACAGCACCACCGGCTGCCCGCCCACCGTGGCCTCGCGCGTGGCCGGGTCGAGCGCCACGCCCAGGTGCTCGTACACGGGCTCGGCGCGGCCCGCGGCGCGGCGCAGCAGGGCACGTATGCGCGCGAGCATCTCGTCGAGGTCGTAGGGCTTGAGCAGGTAGTCGTCGGCGCCCGCATCCAGGCCCTCGATGCGCTGGGCCACGGCGTCGCGCGCGGTGGTGATCAGGACGGGCGTGCGGTCCTTGCGGGCGCGCATGCCGCGCAGCACCTCCAGGCCGTCGCGCCGCGGCAGGCCCAGGTCCAGCAGCACCAGGTCGTAGGTTTGGGTGCGCAGCGCCGTTTCGGCCATCTCGCCGTCCTTGACCCAGTCCACGGCGTAGTGCTCGGCGCGCAGCAGGTCCAGCACGGCCTCGCCGATCATCGTGTCGTCTTCCACCAGCAGCAGGCGCATCTCTACAAGGTCTCCGTTCAGCGAATCAACGCATCAGCGCCTGAGCGCTTGAGCAAACCACGGCCGCAAGTGTGCCCGGCGGGCCTCAGGCCCAGTCGTCGCCGCCGTCATCGAATTCGCCCCCGTCGCCCAGCATGTCGCCGCCGAGCAGGGAGCCGCCGCTGGCGAGCGGATCGTTGGCCGGGTCCAGGAAGTCGTTGCCGCTGATGGCGTCCAGCGGCGCCTGCATGTCGCCGGACAGCAGCCCTGCGCTGCCGCCCTGGTCCAGCAGGCCGTTGGAGGCCTGGCCGCCACCGTGGCTGTGGAACAGCGAGTCCAGCCCGTGAAAGAGCAGGCTGCCGCCCAACACGCCGGCACCCACGGCCGCGGCGTTGCGCAGGAAACCGCCCGCGGCAGAAGGTGCGGCGCTGGTGGATACGCCCTGGCCGTAACCCGGGAGATTGCCCAGAGTCGGCCCGGTATTCACCCCGGGCTGCCAGCCGCCGGATGGCGCCGCGGACGGGCGCTGCGACGCCTGGACCGCGGAAGGCACGGGCTGCGAGGGCTCGTAGCCCGCACTGGCCTGGTAGGGGTTGTGCGGCTGGGCTGGGTCCTGCGCTTGTGAGCGGGCCTGGCGCAGTTGTTCCAGCTCGGCCTGGGCGCGTTCCAGCGCGAGCTCCAGCATGAGGGTGCGCTGCATCAGCAGGTAGGGCGCGTCGGGGCGCACCTTCAGCAGCGCAGCCAGCTCCAGGGCGGCGTCCTCGTCCTGCGGCGCCTCGGCCTGGCGGGCCAGCCGCGTGACCAGACGCGCGACGCGAAGTTTTTCCTCTGCATTCATGAAAAGGTCTCCTGGTGGTGATTGCGCCGGAGGCGCCGCCGGTGCGGCGGCAAGGCGTCAGCGTGGTCCAATTTAGGGAGCAACCCTTAGGCCCTGCTGAATCCCGGTGTGTCTCCAACGCATGCAATCCCCCTTGGGAGGGACGCCAATCCCCCTATCATGTCCTTGATAACCCTAGAGGAGAGGTTCACTCATGGCACAGGCCGGCACGCAGGTCACCACACAACTGCTCAATGCCCACGAAGCCGAGGTGCTGCAGCAGTGGCTGCAGCAGCTCAAGGAGGACGGGGCGTTGCAAAGCGGCCGCATACGCGAAGGTGAGTTGCAGACGCAATGCAGCCAGTTCCTGCGGTTGCTGCGCGATGCGTTGAGCGGCGGCACACACGACATCGACTCTTCCGCCTTCGCCGCGGTGCGCGACCTGCTGGCCGACATCTCGGCCTCGCGGGCCACGCAGGGCTTTTCCCCGCGCGAGACCACCCTCTTCATCTTCTCGCTCAAGCAGCCGCTGTTCGACGTGTTCACGCGCCACGGCGGCGCCGACGCGCAGGCCACGCTGCAGGCCAATTGGAGCCTGGGGCTGCTGCTGGACAAGCTGGGCCTCTACACCATGGAGGGCTACCAGAAGACGCGCGAGGAGCTGATCGTGCGCCAGCAGCAGGAGATCGCCGAGCTCTCCACGCCCGTGATCAAGCTGTGGGACGGCATCCTGGCGCTGCCGCTCATCGGCACGCTGGACAGCCAGCGCACGCAGGTGGTGATGGAGAACCTGCTGGAGTCCATCGTCCAGCAAAGCGCGGGCATCGCCATCATCGACATCACCGGCGTGCCCACGGTGGACACGCTCACCGCGCAGCACCTGCTCAAGACGGTGGCCGCGGCGCGGCTCATGGGGGCCGACTGCATCATCAGCGGCATACGGCCGCAGATCGCGCAGACCATGGTGCACCTGGGCGTGGAGCTGGACGTGGTGTCCAAGGCCACGCTGGCCGACGCCTTCGCGCTGGCGCTCTCGCGCCAGGGCCGCACGGTGGCCAAGCGGCGCGCGGCGGACGTCCCGGCCGGCTTCAATGCCCACCAGGGCTGAGCCCATGGAGCGCATTCCAATACTGAAGCTCGGCAACGTGCTGCTGGTCACCATCCAGGTGGACATGCACGACGAGCTGGCCTCCGCGCTGGAGGAGGACCTCACCCAGCGCATCGTCGCCGTGGGCGCGCGCGGCGTGCTCATAGACATCTCGGCGCTGGAGATCGTGGACAGCTTCATGGGCCGCATGCTGGACAACATCGCCTCGGTGTCGCGCATCCTGGATGCGGACACGGTGGTGGTGGGCATGCGCCCGGCCGTGGCCATCACGCTGGTGGAGCTGGGCCTGTCCCTGCACGGCGTGAAGACCGCGCTCAACGTGGACAAGGGGCTGGCGCTGATCGCCACGTCCGCCCGCCACGCCTGGCGCGGTGCCGGCGACGAAGATGATGACGGCAGTGACTGACCGCCTCGACATCCGAAGCTCCGAGGACGTGGTGAGGGTGCGCCAGCGCGTGCGCGCGCTCGCCGTGGAGGCGGGGCTGAGCCTGGTGGACCAGACCAAGATCGTCACCGCCGCCAGCGAGCTCGCGCGCAACACGCTGGACTACGGCGGCGGCGGCGCGGTGAGCGTGGAGCTCGTCACGGTCCCGCGGCGCGGCGTGCGGCTGTGCTTCGAGGACCAGGGCCAGGGCATCCCCGACATCAACGCCGCGCTGCGCGACGGGTTCACCACCGGCGGCGGCCTGGGGCTGGGGCTGGGCGGGGCCAAGCGGCTGTCCAGCGAGTTCGCCATCGAATCCACGCCCGGCCAGGGCACGCGCGTGACCATCGCGCGCTTCAAGTAAGCCGACGCGTACAAAGGCGCGCAAGGCGCAAAAGGCGCAACAAGCGCAATAGGCGGATTGCATGTTCGAAGTGATGGTCAACGACTCCAGCGCGGTGGCCGAGGCGCGCCGGCGTGCCGTGGCCGCCGGCGCGGCGCTGGGTTTCGACGAGGTGCGTGCCGGGCAACTGGCCATCGTCGCCACGGAGCTGGGCACCAACCTCATCAAGCACGGCGGCGGCGGGCGGCTGCTGGTGGGCTGCGGCAGCGACCACATCGACCTCCTGGCCCTGGACAAGGGCCCGGGCATGGCCGACGTGCCGCGCTGCCTGGCCGACGGCTATTCCTCCGCCGGCACCGCCGGCAACGGCCTGGGTGCCGTGCGCCGCCTGGCCCAGGCATTTCACGTCGCCTCCTGGCCGGCCAAGGGCACGGTGGTGATGGCCTGCCTTTCGCGCAAGGGGGAAAGCGCCTGCGAGCCGCGGCAGGAGGATGCCGTGGGCGGCGTGTGCATCGCCAAGCCCGGTGAGCAGGCCTGCGGCGACGCCTGGGCCGCGCACGATGCGGCCGACGGCTGCCGCATCGTTTTCATGGTCGATGGCCTGGGCCACGGCACCGAGGCGGCCGTTGCCGCCAACGAGGCCGTGGCGCAGTTCCAGCGCAGCCGCCACGAGCCGCCCGCGCAGATCATCCAGGCCGTGCACCAGGCGCTGCGCCACACGCGCGGCGGTGCCGTGGCCGTGGCGCGCATGGACCCGGCCAGCGGCACGGTGGCCTTCGCCGGGCTGGGCAACATCGCCGCCAGCGTCGTCGTCCCCGGGGGCGCTGCGCGGCGCATGGTCTCGCACAACGGCACGGCCGGACACAACGCGCGAAAAATCCAGGCGTTTGATTACCCCTGCGCGCCGGGCGGCGTGCTGGTCATGCATTCGGACGGCCTGTCCAGCGGCTGGTCGCTGGACGCCTACCCCGGCCTGGCCCGCATGCACCCGCTGCTGGGAGCCGCCGTGCTCTACCGCGACTTCGCGCGCGGGCGCGACGACGCGACGGCGGTGCTGGCGCGCATGCCCGTCGTGAAGGGAGCCCTGCCATGAACCGAACGCTGGCGCGGCTGTCCGTGGCCGCCGCCGCCGACGTGGTGCTGGCGCGCCAGGGAGCGCACCGCGTGGCCGAGCGGCTCGGGCTGGACCGCCAGGCGCAGACGCGCATCGCCACCGCCGTCTCCGAGATCGCGCGCAACGCCTTCGCCCACGCCGGCGGCGGCGAGGTGGAGTTCGCCGTGGACGCCCCGGCGCAGCCGCAGCACCTGTGCGTGACGGTGTCGGACCAGGGCCGCGGCATCGACGACCTGGAGGCGCTGCTCTCCGGTGCACGCAGCTTCGCCCCGGGCCGCGGCACGGGGTTGCCCAGCGCGCGGCGGCTGGTGGATCGCTTCGAGATCGAGTCCACGCCCGCGGGCACCACGGTGCGGCTGTGGCAGCGCATTCCGCGCGCAGCCGGGGCGCGGCTCACGGCGGCGGCGCTGCAGTCCATAGGCGCGGGCCTGGGCGGCGCGCGCGCGGACCCGCTGGTGGTGCTGCACGAGCAGAACCAGGAGCTGATCGAGAGCCTCACGGACCTGCAGGAGCGCCAGGTCGAGACGCAGCGCCTCAACCGCGAGCTGGAGGAAACCAACCGCGGCGTGGTGGCGCTGTATTCGGAGCTGGACCAGAAGGCCGAGCAGTTGCGCAGCGCCAGCGACATGAAGTCGCGCTTTCTCTCGCACATGAGCCACGAGTTCCGCACGCCGCTGAACTCCATCCTGGCGCTCTCAAGGCTGCTGACGGACGGCGTGGACGGCGAGCTCAACAGCGAGCAGCAGCGCCAGGTGGAGTACATCCGCCGCTCGGCCCAGGGGCTGCTGGACATGGTCAACGACCTGCTGGACCTGGCCAAGGTCGAGGCCGGCAAGCTCGACATCCGCGCCGCCGACTTCACCGTGGACGCGCTGTTTGCCGGGCTGCGCGGCTCGCTCAAGCCGCTGCTGGTCAACCCGGCGGTGGACCTGTTTTTCGACGACCCGGCCGGCCTGCCGGTGCTGCATGCCGACGAGGCCAAGGTCGCGCAGGTGCTGCGCAACCTGATCTCCAACGCCCTGAAATTCACGCAGCAGGGCCAGGTGCGCGTGGCCGTGCGGCACGACGCCACGGCCGCGCGCATGGTGTTCACGGTGCGGGACACGGGCATAGGCATCGCGCCGCAGCACCAGCAGTACGTGTTCGAGGAGTTCAAGCAGGTCGAGGGCGTGCTGCAGCGCGGCGGCACGGGCTTGGGGCTGCCGCTGTCGCGCCGCCTGGCGCAGCTCATGGGCGGGGACGTGACGCTGCTGGAGAGCGCCGTGGGCGCGGGCTCCACCTTCGAGCTGTTCCTGCCCGTGCGCTACGGGCAGTTTGCCGCCACCTCTTCGCAGGGGCAGGGCACGCCGGATGCTGCGCAGCTGGTGGTGATCGATGACGAAGAAGCATTCCGGTACGTCATCCGCCACATCGCGCAGGACGCGGGGCTGCGCGTGCTGGAGGCGGGCGACGGTGAGGTGGGGCTGCAACTGGTGCGCGACAGCCGCCCCGACTTGGTGATCCTGGACCTTCACATGCCCAGGCTGGACGGCTTCGGCGTGCTGCAAGCCCTGGCCGGCGACGAGCACTTGCGCGCCACGCCGGTGGTGGTGTGCACTTCGCAGTCGCTGTCGCTGGACCAGAAGCGCGCGCTGGCCGCGGCCTATGCCATCGTTCCCAAGCACGATGTCTCGCGCGAAGGGCTGACCACGCTCATCCAGGACATCGTCAGTCAAGGCAGGAGGACCGCATGACCGCCAACAGCAGCCCTGCCGCCTCCGTGGGCGGCAACGCACGGGCCACCATCCTCAACGTCGACGACACCGAGGCCGCGCGCTACGCCAAGAGCCGCAGCCTGCGCCATGCGGGCTTTGACGTGGCCGACGCCGTCAGCGGCCGCGACGCGCTGGCGCAGATGGAGGCACGGCGCCCGGCGCTGGTGCTGCTGGACGTGAGGCTGCCGGACATCGACGGCATCGAGGTGTGCCGCCAGATCAAGCAGCGCTGGCCGACGACCATGGTGCTGCAGACCTCGGCCACCTTCACCAGCGCCGCGGACCGCGCGCGGGGCCTGGAAGGCGGTGCCGACTCCTACCTGATACAGCCCATAGACCCGGACGAGCTGGTCGCGGCCGTGCGGGCGCTGCTGCGGCTGCATGACGCCGAAAGCAGCACGCGCCAGCTCAACGAGACGCTGGAGCGCCGCATCGAGGAGCGCACCCGCGCGCTGCACCAGGCCAACGTGCGGCTGCTGGAGCAGATCGCGCAGCGCGAACGCGCCGAGGCCGTGCTGGTGCAGTCGCAGAAGATGGAAGCCATTGGCCAGCTCACCGGCACCATGGCGCACGACTTCAACAACATCCTGGCGTCCATGGTGGGCTACATCCACCTGGTGCAGCGCATGGCGGGCGACGCCAAGATCAGCGCGCTGCTGGACAAGGCGCTGGCCGCCGCCGAGCGCGGCAAGCAGCTCACGCTGCGGCTGCTGGCGTTTTCGCGCAGCAACGACCTCGTGACCGGCCCCACCGACGTGCGCACGCTGCTGCTGGGCATGCGCGACTGGCTCAGGCAGGCGGTGGAGAGCGCCATCGCGCTGGACATCGCCGTGCAGGAGGGTGGCGAGCTGGTTGCCGTGACCGATGCCAACCAGTTGGAGCTGGCGCTGCTGAACCTGGTGCTCAACGCCAAGGACGCGATGCCCGCGGGCGGCAGCATCCACATCGACGCCCGCGCGCGCGAGCTGGGCGAGGCCGATGGCGATCTCCCGGCCGGCGCCTACGTCGTCATCACGGTGGCCGACACCGGTGTGGGCATGCCCGCGGAGGTGCTGGCCAAGGCCTTCGACCCGTTCTTCACCACCAAGCCCGTTGGGCGGGGTACGGGCCTTGGGCTGGCGCAGGTGGCCAACGTGGCGCGGCTGTCGCGCGGCGGGGCGCGCCTTGCCAGCGAGCCGGGGCAGGGCACGCAGGTGTCGCTGTGGCTGGCCGCGGGCAGCGGGGCGGCGTTGGGCGCGTTGGCCGAGCGGGAGATGCCGCTGAACCTGGCCGGGCGGGGCGAGCGAATCCTGGTGGTGGACGACGAGCCCGACATCCGCCGCACCATGGCCGAGCTGCTGCGCGGCAACGGCTACGAGGTGCTGAGTGCGGCCGAGGGCGGCGCGGCGCTCACGGCCTACGCGGATTTCAATCCGCAAGTGGTGCTGCTGGACCTTGGGCTGCCCGGCATGAGCGGCATAGAGGTCGCGCGGCGGCTGCGCGCGCTGCAGCCGGAGCTGCCCATCGTCTTCGTGAGCGGCCACGCCGAGCGCGAGCTGCTGTGGACGGCCGTGCCCGGCGTGCGGCTGCTGCGCAAACCCTTCCAGAGCGAGGGGCTGTACGCGGAGGTGCGGCGCTGCCTGGACGACAGCGCCGGCGCGGCAGGAGACTGAAGGCGTTGCGCGGCCCGGTGCTTGTATGCCCGCGCTTGAACTACTTCAAGGCGGGCTGGGCGGCTGGGGGCTTCAATGCCGACATGGCCAAGAAATTCCCGATAGCGCCCGCCAACCCGCACCGCGTGTGCTGGGGCTGCGACAAGTACTGCCCGTCCGACGCCATGGCTTGCGGCAACGGCTCCGTGCGCTCGCCGCACCCGGCTGAGCTGTTTGGCGAGGATTGGGCAACCTGGGGGCTGGACGCCCAGGAAGAGGCCGACGCCCAAACGGCAGCGCCTGCCTCCTGAGCCACCCCCTGAGCCGCCCACGCAGCCGCGTCAGAAGTCGTGGCGCAGGCCCAGCTCGTAGGCCGTGGAGCGCTGCCCACCGAAGTAGTTGGCCGCCGCGGGGTTGCCGCTGACGGCCGGGCCACCCGCCACGGCGAAGCTCGCCGCGCCATCATTGGAGATGCGCGAGGCGTGCGCATACAGCGCCGTGCGCTTGGACAGGTTGTAGACGTAGCCCGCGCCTATCAGGTGCGCGTCGTTGGCGCTTTGGGCGGCGGTGGCGCCCTTTTGGTCCAGGCGCAGGTAGGTCAGCTTGACGAAGCCCGGGCCGGCAGGAATCTGCGCCGCCAGCAGCGTGTTGACGCTGCGGTCCGGCCCAAACACCCAGCGCCGCTGGGCCAGGCTCAGCCGCGCGAAGCCAAAGTCGTAGCCCGCGCCGTAGACCTGGTCCTTGAAGTTCTCGCCGCCGGTGGCGTTGCTGGTCGTGAACTGGGCCGCGCCCACGTCCAGGCCCTTGCCGGCCCAGCCGAGGCGAAAGCCGCGGCCCTTGGTGGAGCCCGCCGCCGTGGTGCCGCGCTCGTCGAGCGTGACGACCAACTGGCCGTAGAAGCCCCCCAGCCCACTGGGCAGGAAATACTCGATCGCATTGCTCACCCGCAGTGTCGGGTTGGCCTGCTGAGCGTCGGGCAAGGCGCCAAAAGCCTGGCCCAGCGCCCGCGAGGCCGCGAAGTTGCGGAAGCTGTTGGCCCCGGCAATGCCCAGCGTGGAGAACGGGTCCATGCTGGTCCACACCAGGTGCGTCGGCACCCAGTCGCGGCCCAGGCGCAGCTCGCCCAGGGTCTTGCTCGCGACGCTCACCGTGGAGCGCCGGTCCCACAGTTGGCCGGCGGGCGTGGCGGCGCCGGCCTGGCCGGTGTCACCCAGGATGGTGGCGTCGAGGTAAAAGCCGGCGCTCAGGCCGTTGCCCAACTCTTCGTTGCCGCGAATGATGAGCTTGCTGGTCGTGTTGTTGCCGCTGATTTCCGAGGTGTTGGAGCCCAGCGACCCGTTCTTCACATGGCGCACGCCCACATCCATGGTGCCGCCTAGGGTGACCGACGACTGCGCGATGGCGGCCACGCAGGCCGCGCCCAGGCCCGCGGCCCAAATGGTTTGCTTGAACATGTCCCTTGTCTCCTTTATTCAGGCTTGAAGCCCGCTCCCTTGAGCAACTCGGCGCTTTGCGCCACGTCGCTGGCGATGTAGCGCTTGAACTGCTCGATGCTTTCGGACACGGGCTCGACCCCGAGCTTGGCGAAGGCGCCGGACTTGCCGAGCTCGCCCACCGCGGTGTTGATCGCGGCATGAAGCGCGGCGACGCGCTCGGTGGGCGTGTCCTTCGGGGCCCAGACGCCGTACCAGGTGACGACGTTGAAGTTGGGCACGCCGGCTTCCTGCACCGTGGGCACGGCGGGCGCGAGCTCGCTGCGTTTGATCGAGCTGATGGCAATCGGCTTGACCTTGCCCGCCTTGGCCAGCGGCAGCAGCGAGATCATCGAGTCGAACTGCAGGTTGACGTGGCCGCCGGCCACGTCGGCCAATGCCGGCTGCGTGCCCTTGTAGGGCACGTAGGTGAACTTGACGTTGCCCTGCTTGGCCAGCAGCAGCGTGGCCAGGTGGCTGGCCGCGCCGGCGGCGGGAATGGCTGCCATCCACTTCTCGGGCTGCTGTCTCGCGGCGGCCAGCACGTCGCCGAGCTTGTCCTGCGGCAGTTGCGGCGAGATCACCAGCATCAGCGGCGCTTCGCCCACGCGGGCCACCGGCGCGAAGTCGGTTTGCGGGTCATAGGGCGCATTGCTCATCACCTGCTTGGCCAGCACGTGCGTGGAGGCCGAGAACAGCAGCGTGTAGCCGTCGGCCGGTGCGATCTGCACCGCCTTGCCGCCCACGGTGCCGTTGGCCCCGGCGCGGTTGTCCACGATCACCGTCACGCCCAATTGCTTGCGCAACTGCTCGCCGAGCAGGCGCGCCGCGTTGTCCACGCCGCCACCGGCGGCAAAGGGCACGACCACGCGGATGGTCTTGCCGCTCTCCGGGAACTTCTGTGCCTCGGCCCAGGCCGGCGCGACGAGCAGGGCCAGTCCTGCCGCGAGAAAACTCTGCAGCCTCATCTTGTCTCCTACGGGTTGTTGGGGGTTTTAGGAATCAGGGTGCGGAGCGCCGGCTCCTCATGTGGCGCCGCACGAGCACGTCCAGCGTCTGCCCCAGCGCCTCGGCATCCAGGCCACGCGTGATGAACACGATGCGCGTGCGCCGGTCGGTGCCGGGCCAGGCCGGCAGCGACATGGGCGGATGGAACAGGTGCTGCACGCCGTGGATCACGAGCGGTTGCTCGGGCTGCTCCGCCAGGTGCACGAGGCCCTTGACGCGCAGTAGGTCCTCACCGCGGCTGGCCACGATCAGGTCCATCCAGGCGAAGAAGGCCTCGCGCGGCAGTGGTTCGTCGCGCACCAGCACGAACGACGCAATGCCGTCGCGGTGCCGCGGCGCCTGGTCAGTCGGGATGGCCGGGTTGACAGGCCTGTAGAACGGCGTCTCGGCCCGCGCATCCGCCTGCGCCGCAGCGGCCGACAAGGCGTCCTGGCGTTGCATCAGGTCGCGCAGGGCCACGGGCAGCCGTTCGCGGTCAAGGTGCAGGGTGGCGTTGGCGTTGAGGGACTGCAGCCGCTCCAGCAGCGCCGGCGCGGGCG
Organism: Azohydromonas lata; assembly: GCF_034427735.1. Classification (NCBI taxonomy): domain Bacteria; kingdom Pseudomonadati; phylum Pseudomonadota; class Betaproteobacteria; order Burkholderiales; family Sphaerotilaceae; genus Azohydromonas; species Azohydromonas lata. The sequence continues at coordinate 30,592 of NZ_JAXOJX010000050.1, read as the reverse complement.
GACCGTCGAGCAGGTCCAGCTTGGTCAGCAGCAGCGCATCGGCCACCGCCACCTGCTGCACCGATTCGGGATGCGCGTCCAGCGTGCCCATGCCGAGCACCGCATCCACCGTGCAGGCCACGCCGGCCACGGCGAAGCGCGGCCGCACGGCGGGGTCGCCCATGAGCGTGCGCAGGATGGGGCCCGGGTCGGCCAGGCCGCTGGTCTCGATCAGCACCTGCCGCAGCGGTGCACCCGCGATCTCGTCCTGCTCGGAAAGACGCGTCAGCGCCTCGACCAGGTCGCCGCGCAGGGCGCAGCACAGGCAGCCGTTGGGCAGCAGGATGGTGTCGTCGCTGGCCTGGGCGATCAGGTCCTGGTCGATGCCCACCGTGCCGAACTCGTTGACGATGACGGCCGTGCCCTGCAGGTCCGGCAGCTTGAGCAGCCGGTTGAGCAGCGTGGTCTTGCCGCTGCCCAGGAAGCCGGTGAGCACCGTGACGGGCACGCGCTCGCCGCTCTCCTCGTGGGCCGCGGCGGCCAGCAGCGAAGTGAAATGCCCGCTCATTGCCTTCAGCCCTGGCCCTTTGGGCCGTGCAACTCGGCAAAGGAGCGCAGCGTGCGCTCCAGCCGCGGCAGCAGCCAGGCCGCCACCTCGCCGGGCAGCCGCTCCTGCTGCATGTCGTGCAGCAGGGCCAGCAGCGGCTGCGCGGGTTGCGGCGCCGCCTGCAGCGCCTGGAAGAAGGCGACCACCGCCGCCACGTCGCAGCGCAGGCCGGCGTCCTCCAGGTAGCCGACGATGTCGAGCTCGAAGTCCTCCAGCCGCAGGCTCACGCCGCCCACGCCGCAGGCGCAGCCCGAGCCCAGCACCACGTGGTGGGCCGAGAGCCGGCTCCAGAGGTCCAGCAGCGCGTCGGCCCGGTGCGCGAGGTCGTCGGCCACGGCGGTGCTCACTGGCCGGCCCAGGCGAGGTCGTCGGCGGCGCCGCCGGCGCCGGCAGGGCCTGCCTTGCGCAGCGCGAGCGTTGCGTCGGCATCCACCTTGCCCTTGGGATCGAGGACCACCTTGTAGACCTCGCGCGCCACCTGTTCGCTCACGTAGCCTTCGCGCACGTCCTCGGCCACTTGGTCGAGCTCGCGATCCAGCGGATTGCCGAAGCCGCCGCCGCCGCCCGAGAGCATCTTGTAGGCGTCGCCGCGCTCCAGGCGCACGTTGAAGATCTTGGCGTTGGGGTGGTCGGTCTTCCACTCGCCCTTGTGGCGCACGGCCAGGCCGTTGCCCATGGCGTCGCCGCCGCCTTCCAGGCCCCAGGGCTTGCAGTGCACGCGGTCGATGCGGGTGGTGACGGTGAAGGGCGAGAGCGCCTGCACCACCATCTCCGCGCCCAGGCCGCCGCGGTACTGGCCCGCGCCGCCGCTGTCCTTGCGGATCTCGTACTTTTCCACCAGCACCGGGTACTTGGCTTCGAGCTGCTCGGTGGGGCTGTTGTGGGTGTCGCCGTCGTTGATGCACACCGTCACCGACACGCCGTCCTCCTTGGACTTCGCACCCCAGCCGCCGCCAAGAGGCCCGATGCCCACGATGAACAGGCGCCCGTCCTCCGGCGAGATGCCGTGGATGTTGGGGAACACCAGGTCGGCGTGGTGGCCGGCGATGGAGCGGCCGGGGATGGCGGGTGCCAGCGCCTTGAAGATGGTGTCGATCACCGTCATCGGGAAGGTCATCCACACCCGCATCGGGTAGGGGCGCTCGGCGCTGATGACGGTGCCCATGGGCATGACCACCTTCAGCGGCCGGAACGAGCCGTCGTTGACCGGGTAATCGGTCGGCGTGGTCAGGCACTTGTAGGCCACCTGCGCGCAGGCGATGCCGGTCGTGAAGCCCGAGTTGTAGAAGCCGCGCACCTGCTTGCTCACGTCGGAGAGGTCCACCGTCATCTCGTCGCCCTGGACGGTGACCTTCACGCGGATGGGGATGCGCTTGCCGATGTCCAGGCCGTCGTCGTCCATGAAGGACTCGGCCTCGTAGGTGCCGTCGGGAATGGACAGCGTGTTCTTGCGTGCCAGCGCCTCGGAGGCGTCCATGATCTGGCGGATCGAGCCGTTGACGGCATCCGCGCCGTAGCGCTGCAGCAGCTCCACGTAGCGGCGCTCGCCGGTGGTGATGGCGGTGATCTGCGCGCGCAGGTCGCCCAGGGCACGCTCGGCCAGGCGCACGTTCATCGCGATGATGTCGATGAGGTCCTGGTTGACCACGCCCTCGCGCTGGTACTTCATGATGGGGATTTGTATCCCCTCGCTGAAGATGTCGGTGGTCACGTTGCCCAGCGTGCCGCCCACGTCCAGCCAGTGCGCCATGCAGCAGGTGAAGCCCTCCAGCTTGCCTTCATGGAACACCGGCATGGTGAACGTGAAGTGGTTCAGGTGGCTGCCGGTGGTGTAGGCGTCGTTGGTGACCAGGATGTCGCCGGGCTTGATGTTGTCGTAGCCGAAGTGGCGGATCTTGGCCTTGACGGTCTCCGACATGCCGCGGATGAACATGGGCAGGCCCAGGCCGATGGAGACGGTGTCGCCCTCGCGGGTGAACAGGCCCACCGTGAAGTCCAGGGCCTCGTAGATGATGAGGTTGTAGGCCGTGCGGGTCAGGTTGGTCTTCATCTCCTCCGTCACGGCGTAGAGGCCGTTGCGGATGATCTCGACGGTGACCGGATCGACGGTCGCGGCGGCGGTGGTGGCCATGGTGTTGGTGCCCGTGGTGGTGGCGGTGCTCATCAGCGGTCGCTCCCGATGGAGATTTGCAGGTTGCCGAGCTCATCGACGCGCAGCTCGTCGCCGGGCTGCACGACCGTGGTGGAGGCGTGCTCCTCGATCAGCGCCGGGCCGGCGATGACGTTGCCCGCGCGCAAGTGGTCGCGCACGTAGACGGGCGTGTCGGCCCAGCCGCCCAAGCGGAAGTACACCGGCTTGACGGCGCGGATGGCGCTCTTCTCCGGCGTGGCGGTGCCCGCCTCGACGCTGTGCTTGGGCGGCTTCTTCATGGTGCCCAGCACCGTAACGCGCAGGCTCACCAGGTCGGCCGGCTCCTTGGGCGCCGAGGTGCCGTAGCGCACCTTGTGCAGCTCGTCGAACTGCTGCTTGATGGCCGAGCGGTCCTTGGACTCGAAGAAGGCCATGGGCAGGTCCACCGTCACGGCGTGCTCCTGGCCGACGTAGCGCATGTCGGCCGCGCGCTCGATGACGACACCGTCAGGCTTGACGCCGGACTGCGCCAGCGCGGCACGCCCTTCGTCCTCCATCTTCTTGTAGGCCGCCTCGATCTCGTCGAACGAGACGTCATTGAGCTTGCGGAAGACCGAGCGCACGTAGTCGTAGCGCAGGTCCGAGAACAGCATGCCGTAGGCCGAGAAGTAGCCCGGCGCATAAGGGATGAGCACCTTGCGGATGCCGATCTCGCGCGCAATGGCCGAGGCGTGCAGCGGGCCGGCGCCGCCGTACACCACCATGGTGAAGCTGCCGGCGTCCAGGCCGCGCTCGGTGGTCACGGCCTTCACGGCGTGCGACATCTGCGTCACGGCGATGCGCAGGATGCCGTCGGCGGCCTCCGTCGGGTCCAGGCCCAGCGGCTTGGCGATGCGCTCGCGCATCTGCTTCTGGCAGCCGTCGAGGTCGAGCTTGAGCTCGCCGCCCAGGAAGTGCTCGGCGTCCAGGCGGCCCAGCAGCAGGTTGGCGTCGGTCACGGTGGGCTCGGTGCCGCCGCGGCCGTAGGCCACGGGGCCGGGGATGGAGCCTGCGCTTTGCGGACCCACGCGCAGCGCATTGCCGGTCTCGACGCGGGCGATGGAGCCGCCGCCGGTGCCGACCTCGTGGATGTCCATCATCGGGATCTGGATGGGCAGCGCGCGCTCGTAGCCGCCGATGAGCGCCGAGCCGGTGGTCAGCGGCCGCCCCTCGCTGATCACGCCGGCCTTGGCCGTCGTGCCGCCCATGTCGAAGGCGATGGCGTCGCCCATGCCCAGCTGCGCGCAGATGGCCTGCGCGCCGATCACGCCGGCCGCGGGGCCGGACTCCAGCATGCGCACGCAACCGACCTTGGCATGCTCCACCGGGAAGAGGCCGCCGGTGGACTGCACGATGTAGAAGTCGCCGTCGAACCCTTTGCTGCCCAGGTGGTTCTCCAACTGGCCCAGGTACTCGGACACGCGCGGGCCGACGTAGGCGTTGGCCACTGCGGTGGAGACGCGCTCGAACTCGCGGTACTCCTGCGACAGCTCGTGCGAGGCGCACACGAAGGCGCCGGGGATCTCCTCCTGGATGATCTGCTTCACCCGCTGCTCGTGCGCCGGGTTGCGGTAGGAGTGCAGCAGCAGCACGGCCACGGCCTCCACGCCTTCGCCCTTGAGCTCGCGGGCCAGCTCGCGCACGGCGGCTTCGTCCAGCGGCTTGTGGGTGCTGCCGTCGGCACGCAGCCGCTCGGCCACCTCGAAGCGCAGCGAGCGCTTGACCAGCGGCGTGTGCTTGTTGAAGAACAGGTTGTAGGCGTCGGGGCGGTTGACGCGGCCGATCTCGTAGATGTCGCGGAAGCCCTCGGTGATCAGCAGCGCGGTCCTGGCGCCGTTGCGCTCCAGCAGCGTGTTGATGGCGATGGTCGAGCCGTGCAGGAACAGGTGGCCGTCGCGCCAGTCGATGTCGGCGCTGTCTATGGTGGCCTGTATGCCCTTGACGAGCTCGCCGTGCGTGGACAGCGCCTTGCCGAAGAGCAGCTTGCCGCTGGCCTCGTCGAAGGCGGCCATGTCGGTGAAGGTGCCGCCGATGTCGACGGCGATGCGCAGTTGGGGTTTGTTTGCCATGGTGGTGATCCGGGAGTGCGGACGCTGCGTCAGGCCGCCGTGCCGACGGGGTTGCGGAGGGTGCCCAGGCCGGTGATCTCGACCTCCACCACGTCGCCGTCCTTCATGTAGGGCGGCGGGGTGCGCTTGTCGCCCACGCCGCCGGGCGTGCCGGTGGCGATCACGTCGCCGGGGGACAGCGGCGTGAAGCGCGAGAGGTATTCGATGACCACGGGGATGGTGAAGATCAGGTCCGACAGCGAGGCCTGCTGCACCACTTCGCCGTTCAGGCGCGTCTGCAGCGTGAGCTGGTTGACGTCGGCAACTTCATCGGCCGTCACCATGTGCGGGCCGAAGGCGCCGGTGCCGGGGAAGTTCTTGCCCGGCGTCCATTGGTGCGTGTGGCGCTGCCAGTCGCGCACGGAGCCGTCGTTGAAGCAGGCGTAGCCGGCGATGTGGCTGAAGGCGTCGGCCTGCGCGATGTGGCGGCCGCCCTTGCCGATGACGATGGCCAGCTCGCCCTCGTAGTCGAAGCGCTCGGAGAAGGGCGGGCGCAGCATCGTGTCGCCCGCGGCGATCAGGCTGTCGGCGAAGCGCACGAAGATGGCCGGGTAGTCGGCGTCGGCGCGCTTCATCTCGGCCACGTGGGTTTTGTAGTTCAGGCCCACGCAAAAGATCTTGCCCGGCGCCGGGATCACCGGCAGGGCCTGCACGGCCTGTGCCGGCAGCTGCGTGCCGCCGCTGCGCACCGCGGCCTCCAGCTCAGCGAGCGCGCCGGCGCGCAGCACCGAGGCCAGGTCGGGAAAGCGGCTCAGGAAGTCGGCTGCGGGAACGAGGTACTGGTCGCCCTGGACCACGCCGTAAGCGGCGCGACCTTGGTGGGTGAAGCTGGCGAGTTTCAAAAGTGGCTCCTCTTGTGGATCGCTGGGTTTCGCGCCGGGGTGGGAGGGGCGCTGTCAGCGTATGGAGCGGACTGTAGAAACCGGCCTGATTTCCGCCTAGATAGAATTCACAGGATTCAGATTTGCCTCATCAGGCATGGGTCATAGGGGTAAACCATGAATCTCGCCAGTGTCCGGCTGTTCCTGGAGGTGGCCGAGGCCGGCAGCATCAGCAAGGTGGCTGCGCGGCGGCAGACGGTGCAGTCGCACATCAGCCGCCAGGTCAGCGACTTCGAGGCCCAGTGCGGCAGCCCGCTGTTCCGGCGCACCGGCCGTGGCGTGACCTTGACCGAGTTCGGCGAGTACACGGCCAAGCGGCTGCGCCACTGGCTGCAGGACACCGAGCAGCTCATGGACGAGCTGCGGGCGGACGCCGGCAAGGTGGTCGGCGAAGTGCAGTTGGGCATCGTGCCCACGGCGGCCCACCCGCTCATGACGAGCCTGTTCCAGCGGCTGCAGGCCGAGCATCCCGGTATCCGGCTCAACATCCGCGAGGCGCAGGGCACGGAGCTGGACGCCATGCTCGACAGCGGCACCGTGGACCTGGCCATCCTGTTCCGCTTCCAGCGGCCGAGCGGGCGTGAGGAAAAGCTGCTGTGCGTGGCGCACACCTACGTGGTGTCGGCCCCGGGCGATGCGCTCACCAGCGAGCCCACGGTGGACTTTGCAAGGCTGGCGGGCTTGCGGCTCGTCCTGCCTCGCCGTCCCGGCCACTGGCGCCACGCCTTGGACGAGACGGCGCGCAGCCTGGGCTTCAAGTTGAACGCCGTGGTGGAGGCGGACTCCCTGACCGTGCAGAAGGAGCTCGTCATCCACACGCCCGGGCTGTACTCGGTGCTTGGGCCGTACTCGCTGAAGGCGGAGCTTGAGCGCGGCGAGCTGCAGGTGAGCCGGCTGGTCAAGCCGGACCTGGTTCGCCACGTCACCTTGGGATTTCCCAGGCAGGGCAAGCTGTCGCCCGCGTCGCGCATCGTGGCCGAGACCGTGCAGCAGCTGGTGGCGTCCTGGGGCAACCAGTTGATAGAGCCCTCGGCGGACTTCGCCGTGGATGAACGGCTGTCCACGCCGCCGCCGGCTGCCCGCTCGCGTCGCCCGCCCCGAAGTGGCGTGGCTTGATCCTGAAGCTCGTTGAAAGGTGGAGCGCCGTGTGTCCGGCCAGGGGCGTTCGGAATAGAGTGCGAAAAATGGACTTGCTTTCCGGAACGACCGAACGATGCTGAAGCTCGATGGACTGGCCAGTTTCGTGGTGGTGGCCGAGGCGGGCTCCATCAGCGAGGCGGCGCGGCGGCTGGGGCTGTCGAAGTCGGTGGTCAGCGAAAGGCTGGCCGAAGTGGAGCGCACCCTGGGCGCCCCGCTGCTGCATCGCACCACCCGCAAGCTCAGCCTGACCGAGGACGGGGCGGCCTTCCTGGAGCGGGCCGCACGCATCGTGCGCGAAGTGGAAGAAGCCGCGGCCGACATGGCGCAGCGGCGCGGCACCCTCTCCGGCCCCTTGCGGGTCTCGGCGCCGGTCACCTTTGGCCGCATGCATCTCGGCCCCGCGCTCTATCCCTTTCTGGCGCAGCACCCGGAGCTGGAGCTGACGCTGGAGCTCGATGACCGGCGCGTCGATGCCGCCGCCGACAGCTTCGATGCCGTGGTGCGCCACGGCGCGCTGCAGGACTCGCGGCTGGTGGCCTGGGAGCTGGCGCCGAGCCGGCGCCTGCTGGTGGCCGCCCCCGCCTACCTGGAGCGCCACGGCACGCCCGGCTCGCCGCAGGAGTTGCAGCGCCACCGCGGCATCTTCTACGTCAACCGCGGCGCGGCGGACTGGCGCCTGGAAGGTTCGCAGGGCGTGCAGGTGGTGCGCGCCGGCGTGGGCCTGCGCGTCAACAACGGCGACGTCATGCGCGACGCGGCCGTGGCGGGGATGGGCATTGCGCTGCTGCCCACCTTCATTGCCGGCGACGCGATCCGCAGCGGCGCCCTGCGCGTGATCGACGTGGGCCTGCGGGCCGCGGCCGAGTCCATCTACGTGGCCCATCCGGAAGGGCGGCGCACCTCGGCCAAGCTGCGCGCCTTCGTGCAGTGCCTGCAGAAGACCTTCGGCACGCCGCCCTACTGGGAGGCGCTCATCCCGCCGTGCGGCGCGGGCGGCGAAGGGTGAGCGCGCCAGCTCAGCGCCGCCACAGCACCGGCAGCGCCGAGGCCAGCAGCGCGATGCCCGCCAGCGTCAGCAGCACCATCACGACGCGCCGGAACGCCGCTTCGCTCAGGCCCACGTAGACCCGCGCGCCCAGCAGCACGGGCACCAGCACGGCGGCCGCGACGAGCGCCAGCATCGGCAGCATGCGCAGCGTGACCATGCCGCCGCCCACGTAGCTGGCGAAGGTCACGGCCAGCATGCCGAGGTTGAAGTTCTGGATCACGGCGCGTTGGGCGTCCTTGTCGAAGCCGCGCAGCGTGCACCACAGCGTCGGAATCGCGCCCGTGAAGCCGCCCAGGGCACCCAGCAGCCCGCCGAGCGCACCGGCCGCGCCGTCGCCCAGCCGGCCGCCGGCCTCTATGCGCGGCAGCCGCGTGCCCACCAGCATCAAGGGGCACCAGGTGACCAGCAGCGTCCCCAGCAGCGCCTTGAACAGCGCAACGTCCAGCCGCGGCAGCAGCCACAGCCCCAACGGCAGGCCCAGCAGGCCGCCGATGACGAAAGGCGCCAGCCGCCGCCCGTCGAAGCCGCGGCGCACGGTCACCGCCGCGATCACCTGGCCGGTCAGCCCGCCGAACACGGCCAGCACCGCGGCCAGGCGCGGCTCCACCGTCCAGGCCCAAATGGACATGGACACCATGCCGAAGGCAAAGCCCGACAGGCCCTGCACGAAGCCGGCGAGCACGGCGCCGAGGGCGATCACGAAAACGGGGTACTCCATGCCGGGAGTTTGAGGCCCAGCCTCAGCCCGCTGGCCCGCGCGCGCTGCCCAGGGCCTTGCGCAGGAAGCTGAACAGCCGGTCGTCCAACGACTGTGCGGCGTTGAACCGCATGAATTCATGGGCCGACTGCGACGGGCTGAACACGTTGCCGGGGGCCAGGATGATGCCCTGCGCCAGCGCGGCCTGCGACAGCGCGGCGGCGTCCGTGCCCGGTGGCAGCCTGCACCACAGGAAGAGGCCCGCCTTGGGCTGCAGCCAGGGCTCGATGCCCAGTTCCTGCAGCCGCGAGCCCACCTCCAGGATGGCGCGCGCGAGGCGCACGCGCAGCCCCTCCACGTGCTTGCGGTAGTGGCCGTCCCGGAGCACGTTGAGCACCAGGGCGGACGACAAATGGCCGCTGCCAAAGCTGGTGGCGATCTTCAGGTCCACCAGGCCCTCCACCCAGTCGCGCCGCACGGCGACGAATCCCACCCGCGCCGCGGCGGACAGCGTCTTGGAAAAGCTGCCGACCTGCACCACGCGCTGCAGGCCGTCGAAGGCGGCCAGCCGCGGGGCGGGGTCGGCCTCCAGGTCGGCGAAGACCTCGTCCTCCACGATGGTCAGCCGGGCCTCGTCGGCGATCTTCAAGATTCGGTGCGCCGTCACCGGCGACAGCGTGGCGCCGGTGGGGTTGTGGATGGCCGCGTTGGTCAGGTACAGCCGCGGCGCATGCTCGGCCACGGCGCGGGCGAAGTGCTCCACGTCGGGGCCCGTGGGCGTGTGGGGGATGCCCACGATGCGGGCCCTGTGGGCGCGCAGGACCGCGAGGAAATTGAAGTAGCAGGGGTCGTCCACCAGCACCGTGTCGCCTGGATCGATCAGGAAGCGGCACACCAGGTCGATGGCCTGCGTGCCGGAGTCGGTGAGCAGCAACTGGTCGGCGCTGGCCTCCACGCCGCGCTCGGCCAGCCGGCGCGCGAGCCACTGCCGCAGGGCCGGCAGGCCCTGCGGCGAGGCGTAGTCGGCCAGGGCGGCGCCGTCGGCGCGGGCCAGTTCCCGCAGGCCGCGGCGCAGGGCCTCCTGCGGCAGCCAGTGCGGCGGCAGCCAGCCGCAGCCCGGCGTGAGCATCCCGTCCTGGGCTTGCAGCGCCTGGCGCGACACCCAGAACGGATCGACCGCGCGGTCCAGCCGCGGGCCGATCTCGGCCATGGACAGCGGCGCCAGCGCCCCGGCGACGAAAAAGCCCGACCCGGGGCGCGAGCGGATCACGCCCTCCGCGCACAGGCGCTCGTAGGCCTCGACCACGGTGGACGTGGACAGTTGCATGGACGCGGCCAGCGCACGTATGGAGGGCAGCTTCTCGCCCGGCGTCAGGCTGCGCGCGGCGATGCGCCCGCGTATGGCCTGCATCACGTCGGCAATGCGGGTGCCGGCGCGCGTGGCGGCGGCCGCGTCCGCCTCAATCTGTATGGGATGGTGTGGCATAACAGTTTCTTCAAACCGTATGCCATTGTCCCTGGCGAGCGGGGCCCCTCAAAGCCATAAACGAGGCTGTTGAAGGAGCTTCGAGTGGAACGGACGACGCGCGGCTGGCTGAACGGCCTGGCAGGGGTGGTGATCTTCAGCGGCTCGCTGCCGGCGACGCGGCTGGCGGTGGGCGCTTTCGACCCGGTGTTTCTCACCGGCGCGCGGGCCGTGCTCGCCGCGCTGTTGGGCGGCGCCTTGCTGCTGGCGTGGCGGCAGCGCCGGCCGGCCGGGCAGGACCTCGTGCCGCTGGCGCTGGTGGCCTTGGGCTGCGTCGTCGCCTTTCCGCTGCTCACGGCCCTGGCCTTGCAGCACATCACCTCGGCGCACGCCATGGTGTTCATCGGCGCCTTGCCGCTGGCCACCGCCGTCTTCGCGGTGCTGCGCGGCGGGGAGCGGCCGCGCAGGGCCTTCTGGCTGTTCTCGATGCTGGGCAGCGGGCTGATCGCGGGCTATGCGCTGGTGCAGGGCGTTGACGCGGCCCCGGTGGGCGACGCGCTGATGCTGGCCGCCATCGTGGCCTGCGGGCTGGGTTATGCCGAGGGCGCGCGGCTGACGGCCCGCCTGGGCGGCTGGCAGGTGATTTCCTGGGCGCTGGTGCTGTCGCTGCCGGTGATGCTGCCCCTGGCCTGGCTCACGGCGCCAGCGTCGCTGGAAGGCATACAGGCGCCGGCGTGGTTGGGCCTGGGTTACGTGTCGGTGTTCAGCATGCTGGTGGGCTTCGTGTTCTGGTACCGGGGCCTGGCCCAGGGCGGCGTGGCCGCCGTGTCGCAGTTGCAGCTGCTGCAGCCCTTCTTCGGCCTCACGCTGGCCGCGCTGCTGCTGCACGAGCAGGTGACCTGGCTGATGCAGGTGGCCGCGGTGGCCGTCATAGGCTGCGTGGCCGGCGCGCGCAGGTTCGCGCGCTGACCCTTGCCGCGGGAGCGGGGGCGGGGGGCTACTACAGGCGGTCCAGCCGCCCGCCGTCCACGCGCAGCGCCGCGCCCTGCACGAAGGCGGCGTCGTCGGAGGCGAGAAAGGCCACGGCCGCGGCAATGTCCTGCGGGCGGCCGACGTCGGCGCGGTTGACGGTCTCTATGCCCGCCTTCAGGTTCGGGTTGTCCCAGAGCATCGGCGTGTCCACGGCGCCGGGCAGGATGGCGTTGGCGCGAATGCCCCTGGCCTTGCCCTCGATGGCGGTGGAGCGCGTGAGCGACAGCAGCGCGGCCTTGGCCGCCGCGTAGGACGCCACCAGCGGCGTGGTCTCCTCGGCGTGGATGCTGGACACGTTGACGATGGCGCCGCCCGCGCGCATGTGCTCGAAGGCCTGCCGCGTGAAGAAGAAGGCGCCCATGAGGTCCACGTGCAGCACGCGCATCCAGTCCTCGGCCGTGTGCTCCTGCAGCGGCTTGAACACCATCAGCCCGGCGTTGTTGACCACGATGTCCAGGCGTCCCCAGCGCTGCAGCGCCGCCTGCACGGTGGCGGCCACCTGGTCTTCTTGTGCCACGTCGCAGGCGTGGGCCAGGGCGTCGGCCACGCCGTCGCCGCGCAACTGCTGCACGGCCGCCTCGGCCTTGGCGGCATCCAGGTCGGCGACGAGCACGCGCGCCCCGTCCTGGCCCAGGCGGCGGGCCACGGCCAGGCCGATGCCGCTGGCTGCGCCCGTAACGATGGCGACCTTGTCCTGGAAGCGCATGTTCAGCCTCCTTGCAGGTTGTGCGGTTCGGTGGGCGTGCGGGCCCCCGCGGCCGGCGCGTCCGCATGCTCGCCAGCGGCGCCGCAGGCCTGCGCGTAGTGCCGCGGCCGCACCACGGGCACGCGCAGGCACACGCTCTGGGTCGGCAGCACCTCGCGCCAGTCGGCGATGAGCTTCTGGTAGGCCTGGCCGACGGGCCGGATCTTGCGGTCCAGGTCGTACAGCCCAAGCGGGTTGGCGCGGCCGTTGACCTCGCGCAGCGCTGTGTCCCAGTCCACTTGGTCGGTGAGCGAATACCAGGTGAAACCCAGGATGGGCACGCCGTCGTTGCGCAGCCGCAGCACGTTGGCCCACTCCTTCCACAGCCAGTAGACGGCCTCGTCGCCCTTGGGGCCCTGGGCGAGGTTGGTCTCGGTGTGCATGACCGGCAGGCGGTATCGGTCGTAGTACTGCCGCGTGAGCTCGTCGTAGCCGAACACCTCGCCGGCCGCGGCGGTGCGGCCGTCCTCCCAGACGCGGTGCTCGTTGGTGACGTAGTAGTCGTTGCCCATGATGCAGTGGTGCTTGAGGGCCTGGCCGATGAAGAAGTGGTACTCCTCGCGCGTCATGCCGTTGTCCAGCAGGTACTCGTACATCTGCGAGTCCACGCGGCGGCCGTAGTTGAGGTCCAGCGACAGGAAGCGGCGGGCATTGAGCACTTCCGCCGGGCCGATGGCCCGCGGGTTGTCGGCGTGGAAGTACTCGGACGATTCGCTCTGGATGAAGAGGGCATCCGGGCGCACGTCGAGGATGGCCCGCATGGCCAGCACGTTGGCCTTGACGACGTGCTTGAGCGCCGTGACGAAGGCGCGGTCGCTGCGCAGCTGCTCGTTCCACCAGCCGTAGGCGGCGGAGAACAGCGCGCAGATGAACATCTCGTTCACCGGCGTGTAGAGCTGCACCCACGGGAAGCGGCGGGCAAACGCGCTGGCGTAGCCCGCGAACAGCTCGGGGAAATCGGGGTTCTGGAAGTTGCCCAGCCAGTCCGGCACGCCGAAATGGCAGAGGTCCACGATGGGCACGATGTCCCGCGCCGCCAGGTCGTTGAAGGCCAGGTCCGCGAAGGACCAGTCGCAGCGCCCGGGGCCGAGCCAAGTGCGGTGTATGGGCGGCCCATAGCGCAGGAACCACAGGCCAAGCTCCTGCACGCAGTCGAAGTCCTGCTTCCAGCGCGCGTAGTGGCCGCAGGCGTCCATCTCGTCCCGGCGCGTGCGGCCGCCGTCTATGGTGGGACAGGAGTTTTCGATGCCGGTGGCAAACATAAAGGCCGGTCTCACGACGCATCCTTTTCCCCAGCGTGCAGACCCGGGGCGACACCCGGGTGTCAGCAAGGAAGAGGCCCGCGAGGCGGGCGGCCGTCGCGACGGCGGCATCTCGGCGGCTGCCGTCGCCGCCGCGTTTCAGCCTCGTTTAAGCGCAACGGCATCGGCCTTGCACCGGTGCCGTCGCGAGGCCGTTGCTTTCTGCAACTGTTGGCGCGGCCAGAGGAATTGGCCGACAGCGAATGGGAAGCGGGCCTCAGCCCTGCGCCCGCACGGCGTCCTCGCCGTGCGGCGCGGCGCGGAAGGCGGGCAGCGCCTCGGCCAGGTCGGACAGTGCGGCCAACGCCGGGCAGTCCGCGGGCGGCACCAGGCCCGGCAGGGCGCGCTGGGTGAAGTGCCAGAACACGGCGGTGCTGAGGGCGGGCTGCGGCAGCGTGTGGCCGTCCGCCTTGGGCGGGTGCTGCTGGAAATGCTGGTCCAGGGCGGCGTAGGCGGCGCGGATTTGCTCGGCGATGCGCCCGGCCCAGGGCTCGTGCTGCTTCTCCGGCGGGCGCAGGTTGCGCTCGTAGAACAGGGCAACGCTCTTGTCGCCCGCCGCCAGCGCCAGACCCAGCACGTGCAGCGCCTGCTGGCGCGCCAGCAGGCCGGTGGGCATGAGGCTGCGCGGGTGGGCCAGGGATTCGGCGTAGTCCAGGATGAGCGTGGAGTCGGACAGCACCACGTCGTCCTCGCTCACCAGCGTGGGCACGCGCACGACGGGGTTGATCGTGCGGAACTCGTCGTAGTGGCGGAACACCGACAGCGGCCGGTGCTCGAAGCGCAGCCCAAGCATTTGCAGCGACACCGCCGTGCGGCGCACGTAGGGCGAATCCAGCATGCCCACGAGTTGAAGCATGGTCCTGTCCTTTCGATCGACTTGGGAGATGGGGCCAGCAATATAGGCCGGGCCGGGGCCCGTGAGCCTGCCGGTCATGAACCCGGCAATGCTGCACAAATCACAGCCCTTTGACGGTCCCGCACCGTGAGAAATACCGGCAAAACACCTTGCCGCAGATCAACAAGCGGCCCAGATGGCCGAAGAGGCGGCACGGCGACGTCAGGAAAGCCCGAGAAACAAGCGGGCCAGAGGCGTCGGAAAAAATCAGGGTGAATTTTGAAAGCAGTGGTTTTGTCGAAAAAGAGGAATGCGGTGTGGAATGAGGGATTCTTGGCCGGGCAGGTGGTGAACAGCGAGTGTCCTTATCCCGTGGGCTCGCCCATGGCCAAGGAGTGGATGCAGGGCTGGGGGGAAGGCATTCGGGTCCGGGGGAACACCGCGGCCACGTCCATGAAAAGTGTCGGGACTGGGTTGAAGCGATTGATCAGAAAACTGGCGGGCCGGTGAATTGAAATGCCGCCGCGCGATGCGGCGGGCCACTGCTCAGCGGCACCTCAGCGGCACCTCAGCGGAAAAGCGGCCGTCCCACCCGCGCCTCATACAGCGGCAGCACTTTGGGCACGTTGGCTTCCAGGGCGGCGATGCGGTTGGCGCTGTTGGGGTGGGTGCTGAAGAACTGCACGGGCTCCTGGCCACCGGAGAGGCGCTGCATCTTTTTCCAGACCTGCGGCGCCTGGCGCGGGTCGTAGCCGGCGCGGGCCATGAGCTCCAGGCCCATGACGTCGGCTTCCAATTCCATGTCGCGCGAGAAGGGCAGGTGCAGGAAAAGCTGCGCCCCGGCATTGCCCAGGGTGCCGACGATGCCGGCGTTGTTGGGCGACGCGGCAGCCAAGCCCTCAACGACGGCGCCGGACACGGTTTGCTGGGAAACCTGCTCGCGCGAATGCTCGCGCAGCGCATGGGCGATTTCATGGCCCATGACGGCGGCCAATTCGTCGTCGGTCAATTGCAGCTTGCGCACCAGGCCGGTGAAGACGCCGATTTTCCCGCCCGGGGCGCAAAAGGCATTGACCTCGTCCGAATCAAAAACATTGATTTCCCAGGCCCACTGCGCCGCATCGGGGCGGAATACCGGGGCCTCGCGTATGAGCCGGTTGCCTATGTCACGCACGCGGCGCGTGAGGGCCGGGTCGTTGTTGAGCTTGCCCTTGCTGCTGGCGGTGGAGGAGAGCTGCTTGAACCCCTGGGCGGCTTCGGCATTCACCGTCTCGGCCGGGACGATCAATAACTGCTGGCGCTGAATGCCTACGGCGCCGGGGGCCGTGCTGGTGGCACAGGCAGTGAGAACGGAAGCGAAAGCCAGTGAAAGCAAGGACTGGACAAAGCGGCGAGTGGGCTTGGTTTTCATGGCAGGGCGGGTGCGTTCAAGAACGGATATTGGTTGTGAATTTATAAGAGCAAATATTGTACCTGAAGGTTTTATTGATAATATTTGCTGCTTTCAATGATAAAAGTTTTGAACGAAAGTCATTGATCATATTCGGCTCTAGAAACTCAGGCAGGGTTTATGGTGGCTTGTGGGTATATTTTGTGACACAGGCAAAAATCCACAAAAAAGGCCGCTTGTTGCGGCCTTTTCTTCGTCCATGGGACGGATAAGATAAGGGCGGTGCCTGGGGCTTACCCCGCCACCAGCAACCTCACAAACCCCCGATACAGCGGACTCTGCGTCCTCACTGAAACCCCATTCAATTTCAGCCCCGGCCGCCTTTTCAAAAGCGCTCCGAGCACCGTCTGGGTTTCGAGCTGGGTCAGTGAAGCGCCCAGGCACACATGCGGCCCGGTGCCGAACGACAGCGCGCCCGGGTTGGCGCGGGCCACGTCCAGCAGCTCCGGCATTTCATGGCGCGCCGGGTCGCGGTTGGCGGCGCCGATCATGGCCAGCACCAGCTCGCCCCGCTGGAGCCGCTGCCCGTGCAGCGTGAAGTCCGCCATCACGCGCCGGCCGCTCCATTGCACCGGGGTGTCGTGGCGCAGCAGCTCGCGCACGGCGTTGGGCAGCAGCTCCGGCTGCTCGCACAGGCGTTCCCATTGGGCGCGGTGCGTCAGCAGCGCGTGCACGGCGTTGCCCAGCAGGTGGCGGGTGGTCTCGTAGCCGGCGAACAGCAGCATGGCGCACTGCGCCAGCAGCTCGGCGCCGTCCTCCACCTGGCCGTCGGCCTGGGCGGCCAGCAGCAGGCTCACCAGGTCGTCACCGGGGTGCTGGCGGCGCGCGGGCAGCAGCTCGCGTTCGAAGTAGCCGGCCAGCGCCACCACGCTGCGCTGCGCGGCGCGCACCTGCGCCTGCGTCGGGTTCACCGCGCCCAGGAAGGCGGCGATGTCCTCGCTCCAGGCCGTGAAGTCGGCGTAGATGGCGCTGTCCACGTCCATGAGCTTGGCGATCACGCGCGCGGGCAGCGGGCGGGCAATGGCCTCCATGAAGTCGAACTCGTCGCCCGCCTCGTCCAGCAGCTCGTCGATGAGCGCCTGCGTCACGGGCTTGAGCGCCTGGATGCGGTCCGGCCGGAAGGCCGGCTGCAGCACCTTGCGCAGCCGCGTGTGGTCCGGCGCGTCCAGGAAGGGCAGGCAGCGCGTGAACAGCCGCTGCATGGGCGTGAGCTCGTCGCGGCCCTGCGGCTCGGCCGCGCGCATCACCCAGCCGCCCGTGCGGCGGGCCGACAGGCGCGGGTCGCGCAGGGCGGATTCCACGTCCGCGTGGCGCGTGAGCAGCCAGGCGCCGCCGAAGAACTCATTGCTCCACAGCAGCGCTCCCGCCTCGCGCAGCCGCGCGTAGGCGGGATAGGGGTCCTGCAGGAACTCCAGGTCGACGAAGGGCGCCACCGCCTCGCGCGGCGCCAGCAGGGCGCTCATTTGGCGACCGCGGCGGACACGTCCACGTGCGCCTGCACCTCGGGGCGCTGGCCCTGGGGTTTCAGTTGCAGGCGCTGGAACAGCTTGCGGTCCTTCTCGGCCTGCGGGTTGGCCGTGGTCAGCAGCCGCTCGCCGTAGAAGATGGAGTTGGCGCCGGCCATGAAGCACAGGGCCTGCAGCGCCTCGTCCATGTCCTCGCGGCCGGCGGAGAGGCGGACCATGGTGGTGGGCATGGTGATGCGCGCCACGGCGATGGTGCGAACGAACTCGAACGGGTCCAGCGGCTCGCTGCCGGCCAGCGGCGTGCCCGGCACGGGCACCAGGTTGTTGATGGGCACGGACTCGGGGTAGGGCTCCAGGTTGGCCAGCTCGGCGATCAGCCCGGCGCGCTGCTCGCGCGTCTCGCCCATGCCCACGATGCCGCCGCAGCACACGTTGATGCCGGCGTCACGCACGTTGGAGAGGGTGTCCAGCCGGTCCTGGTAGGTGCGCGTGTGGATGATGTTGTTGTAGTTGTCCGGCGAGGTGTCGAGGTTGTGGTTGTAGTAGTCGAGGCCGGCGTCCTTGAGCTGCGTCGCCTGCGCCTTGTCCAGCATGCCCAGCGTCATGCAGGTCTCCAGGCCCAGGCTGCGCACGCCGCGCACCATCTCGGTCACGCGCTCCATGTCGCGCTCCTTGGGGCTGCGCCACGCCGCGCCCATGCAGAAGCGCGAGGCACCCTGGTCCTTGGCGGCCTGGGCCGCGCCCAGCACCTCGGAGATGGACATGAGCTTGGACGCCTCCACGCCCGTGTCGAAGTGCGCCGACTGCGGGCAGTAGCCGCAGTCCTCGGCGCAGCCGCCGGTCTTGATGCTCAGCAGCGTGGAGAGCTGCACCTCGCTGGGGTCGAAGTGCTCGCGGTGCACCTGCTGGGCCTTGAACATCAGCTCCATGAAGGGCAGGTCGTACAGGGCCTGCACGTCCGCCACCGACCAGCGGCCCGGCTTCTTTTCAACGGGAGCCGTGCGGCGCAGGGATTCGACGGAGATGGTGGCGACGGTGCTCATGGCTTCGTTACTGCTTTCCGGAGGTGTTCGGAGGTGTTCCGACAAAGGGTCGATTGTCACTCCAGGCCGAAGAGAGCCTGCAGCGCGGCGCCGTCCAGATGCTGGGCAACGGCGGCGGGTTGGGGTTTGGTCAAGAAAGGGACGACGCCCAGGCAGGGCGACTGGTAACGGCGGTCCAGCTCATGGCGCAGCGTCTGCACGTTGCGCTGCAGGTGCGGCATGTCCGGATCGATCACGTTGGCCACCCAGCCGGCCAGGCCCAGCCGGCGCTGGTGCAGGCCGTCGGCGGTGAGGATGGCGTGGTTCAGGCAGCCCAGCCGCAGGCCCACCACCAGCACCACCGGCAGGTGCAGCGCGCTCATGAGCTGGGTGCTGTCCCAGTCGGCGCCCAAGGGGATCACCAGGCCGCCGGCGCCCTCCACCACGAGGTAGTCCACGTGCTGGGCCACGGCCTGCGCGCCGCGCAGCAGCGCGACGCGGTCGATCGCCACGCCGTCGATCTCGGCGGCGATGTGCGGGGCGCAGGCCGTCTTGAGCTGGCAGGGGCCGATGAGCGAGGCGGGCAGCGGGACGCTGCCGGCGCGGCGCAGCGCCTCCACGTCCTCGTTGAACAGCCGCCCGTCCGGGCCCATGTCCAGGCCGGACGCCACGGGCTTGTAGCCGGCCGCCTTGTGGCCGCGCGCCGTCAACCAGTGCAGCAGCGCGGCGCTGACGTGGGACTTGCCCACGCCCGTGTCCGTGCCGGTGACGAAGCAGCCGCGCAGGCCACCGGCCCCGGCGTTGGTGGTGTCGATGCCCGCGCTCAAGCCGGCTCTCCCATGGCCTGGGCCAGCGCCAGCAGCAGCCGCTGCACCTGCGCCGGCGTGTGCGCGGCGCTGAGCGTGATGCGCAGCCGCGCCGTGCCTTGCGGCACCGTGGGCGGGCGCATGGCGGGCACGTAAATGCCTTGCTGGCGCAGCGTGGCGGACAGGCGCAGGGCCGTCTCGTTGTCGCCCACGATGAGCGGCTGGATGGCCGTGGCGCTCTCGCCCAGCGTCCACGCCGGCTGAGCGGCCAGCAGCGCCCGCAAGCCGGTGCGCAGTTGCTCGATCAGGCCCATCAGCCGCGTGCGGCGGGCGCGCCCTTCCGGGCTTTCGATCACCTTGAGGCTGGCCAGGATGGTGTGCGCCACCGCCGGCGGCATGGCCGTCGTGTAGATGAAGCTGCGGGCCTTCTGGATCAGCCATTCGATGATGGCCGGGTGCGCCGCCACGAAGGCGCCGGACACGCCCGCCGCCTTGCCCAGCGTGCCCATGCAGATCAGCCGCTCGCTGTGCAGCTTGAAATGCTCCAGCGCGCCGTGGCCGTGCTCGCCCAGCACGCCCAGGCCGTGGGCGTCGTCCAGGATCAGCCAGGCGTCGTGCGCCTCGGCCAGCTTCAGGAGCGCCGGCAGGTCGGCGATGTCGCCGTCCATGCTGAAGACGGCGTCCGTCACGATGAGCTTGAGCGGCGTCGTGCAAGCGGCGAGCTGCTGCGCCAGCACGTCCAGCCGGCCGTGGGCGTAGCGCTTCACCTCGGCGTCGGCCAGCCGCGCGCCGTCGATGAGCGAGGCGTGGTTGAGCTTGTCGCAAAAGAGCGTGGCGCTGCCGTCGCCCAGCGCCGTGGTCAGCGCCAGGTTGGCCATGTAGCCGCTGCACATCAGCAGCGCGCGGGCGTGCGGGATGTGCGGCGCGAACCAGCGGGCGATGAGGTCTTCCACCTGCGCGTGCGGCCGCATGTGGCCGCTGACCAGGTGCGAGGCGCCGCTGCCGGTGCCCCACAGCCGCGCGCCCTCGGCCATGGCCTGCGCCAGGGCGCCGTGGTGGGCCAGGCCCAGGTAGTCGTTGCTGCAGAAGGCCAGCAGCGCCTGGCCGCCATGTTCGCCCTCGAAGGCTTGCAGCGGATCGCAGGGCGATTCGGCCACGCGCAGGCGGCGGCGCAGCGCCGCAGCGTCCAGCTCAAGCAGTTGGCGGTTGATGTGTGCGATCAGCATCGGGTTGGTCCAGCACGTCCTGCAGCGTGGCCATCACCTGTTGCGCCAGCCAGGGCGACAGGGTTTCGTCCAGCACGTAAGGCGGCATGAGGTACACCGTGCGGCCTATGGGGCGGATCAGCAGCTCGCGTTGCCGCCCCGCCAGATGGAAACGCTCGGCGAAGTTGCCGCCGGCGTGTTCGGCCTTCACGTCGAAGGCCCAGATCATGCCGCAGCGCCGGGGGTGTTCCACCCGGGGGTCGTTCTGCCACAAGGGTTGAAGCGAGGCGGTGAGCACCTCGGCCTGCGCGGCGTTGCGCGCCAGCACGTCGTCCTGCTCGAAGCGGTCCAGCACCGCCAGCGCGGCGCGGCAGGCCAGGGCGTTGCCGGTGTAGGAGTGGGAATGCAGGAAGCCGCGGGCCACGTCCTCGTCCAGGAAGGCGGCGTAGACCTCGTCCGTGCTCAGCACCAGCGACAGCGGCAGGAAGCCGCCGCTGATGCCCTTGGACAGCGTGATGAAGTCCGGCCAGGCCGCCCGGCGGTCGGCGTCCGAGGTGCCCACCGGCAGCGCCTGTTCCGAGGCGAAGAAGCTGCCCGTGCGCCCGCAGCCCACGGCGATCTCGTCGGCGATGAGGTGCACGTTGAAGCGCGTGCACAGCGCGCGCAGCGCCTTCAGGTACGACACGTCGTGCATCGCCATGCCCGCGGCGCCCTGCACCAGCGGCTCGACGATGAGGGCGGCGATGCGGCCGGCGCGCTCCTGGAACAGCGCCTCCACCTCCGCCGCGGCGCGCGCGGCCACGTCGGCCGCCGTCTCGCCCGCGCGGGCCTGGCGCGCGTCCGGCGAGCCGACCTGGTGCGCGCGCAGCAGCAGCGGGTCGTAGGCGTCGCGGAACACCTTCACGTCCGTCACGGCCAGGGCGCCCAGCGTCTCGCCGTGGTAGCCCTGCCTGACGCAGACGAACTCCTGCTTGTCCGCGAGCCCGCGGTTGCGCCAGGCGTGAAAGCTCATCTTCAGCGCGATCTCGACGGCCGAGGCGCCGTCGCTGGCGAAGAAGGCATGGCCCAGCGCGCCGCCGGTGCGCGCGGCAAGGCGCTCGGCCAGCTCCACGGCCGGCGCGTGCGTGCACCCGGCCAGCATCACGTGCGGCAGGGTGTCGAGCTGGTCCTTGAGGGCCGCGGCGATGCGCGCATCGGCGTGGCCGAAGAGGTTGACCCACCAACTGCTGAGCGCGTCGAAGTAGCGCTTGCCTTCGGCGTCGAACAGCCACGGCCCCTGGCCGCGCACCATGGGCAGCGGGGGCACGGCCGCGGCGCGCTGCATCTGCGTACAGGGGTGCCAGAGGCTGGCCAGGCTGCGGCGCTGCCACTCGGCGTTGGTGCTCATGGGGGTGCTTCCGGTTGGGGGGAGACAAAGGCCGATTTTCGCAGCCGGCGCCAGGGCGCTTGCCTGGCTTGCAGGAGGCCCGTTTGCGAGCCGAACGGCGGAGGCCGTGGGGGATTCGACCCGCAAGCGGGCCTCCTACAAGCGTTGGCAAGCTGTTCGTCCAGCCCAAGCCGGGCTGGAACAAAAGTCCCCCGCGGCCGTCCCGGCCGCCGTCAGCCCAGCGCGGCGACCACGTCCGGCGGGGCCTGGACCAGCTCAATGAGCACGCCTTCGCCGCCCACGGGGAACTCCTCGTTGCCCTTGGGATGGATGAAGCAGATGTCGTAGCCCGCCGCACCCTTGCGGATGCCGCCCGGGGCGAAGCGCACGCCGTTGGCCGCCATCCATTCCACGGCCTTGGGCAGGTCGTCCACCCACAGGCCCACGTGGTTCAGCGGCGTGGCGTGCACGGCCGGCTTCTTCTCGGGGTCCAGCGGCTGCATCAGGTCCACCTCGACGGCAGTTGGGCCTTGCCCCAAGGCGCAGATGTCCTCGTCCACGTTCTCACGCTCGGAGACGAAGGTGCTTTTCACCTGCAGCCCCAGCATGTCCACCCACAGCGACTTCAGCTTGTCCTTGCTTGGGCCGCCGATGGCGATCTGCTGGATGCCGAGAATCCTGAACGGCTTGGGAGTCGTGGTCGTCATCACTTGAACCTCAGGATGGGCTGGTCCACGGCCAGGCTCTCGCCCTTGTTGGCCATCACGGCGTCCACCACGCCGTCCTGCGCGGCCACGAGGATGTTCTCCATCTTCATGGCCTCGATGACGGCCAGGCGCTCGCCGGCCTGCACGGGCTGCCCGGGCTGCACCAGCAGGTCCGCCAGCAGGCCCGGCATGGGCGACAGCAGGAACTTGGAGGTGTCGGGCGGCGCCTTGTAGGGCATGAGCTTGGCCAGCTCGGCGCTGCGCGGCGACAGCACCATGGCCTCGATCGCCAGGCCGTTGTGCGCCACGCGCAGCCACACGCCCTTGCGCTCGATCTGCGCCGTGAAGGGCGTGCCGTTGCAGGCGCCGCTGGCGCGGATGGAGCCGATGCGCCAGTCCTTCTCCAGCTCGTAGCGCTTGCCTTCCACCGTCACGGCCAGCACGCCGTTGGGTTTCACCGTCACGTTGCGGTGCTGGTTCTGGCCTTGCGGGCCCTTGACGATGACGGTGAACTCCTCGCCGATGCCCACGCTCATGCCCTTGAGCTGGCCGCTGATGCCGGCCGAGCGCTCCAGGAAGCGGCGGTTGGCCGCGGCGGCCAGGGCCACCAGGAAGTCCGGGTCCTCGTGCGGCACGTCCGAGGCGTTGAAGCCCTTGGGATAGTGCTCGGCGATGAAGCCGGTGTTGAAGTCGCCCGCGACGAACTGCGGGTGCGCCAGCAGCGCCGACTGGAAGGGGATGTTGCTGGAGATGCCGCGGATCACGAAGCCGTTGAGCGCCTCGCGCATCTTCTGGATGGCGTCCAGCCGGTCCTTCCCGTGCACGATGAGCTTGGCGATCATCGAGTCGTAGAACATCGGGATCTCGCCACCCTCCTGCACGCCGGTGTCCACGCGCACGCCGCCGCCTGCCACGCCGGGCTGGGAGGCTTCCAGGTTCTGCCACGGCGGCTGGAAGCGCACCAGGCGGCCCGTGGAGGGCAGGAAGTTGCGGAAGGGGTCTTCCGCGTTGATGCGGCACTCGATGGCCCAGCCGTCGCGCTTGACGTCGGCCTGCCCGAAGGCCAGCGGCTCGCCCGCGGCCACGCGGATCATCTGCTCCACCAGGTCCAGGCCGGTGATGCACTCGGTGACCGGGTGCTCCACCTGCAGCCGGGTGTTCATCTCCAGGAAGTAGAAGGACTGGTCCTTGCCGACCACGAACTCCACCGTGCCCGCGCTCTGGTACTTCACGGCCTTGGCCAGGGCCACGGCCTGCTCGCCCATGGCGCGGCGGGTCTCGTCGGAGATGAAGGGCGAGGGCGCCTCCTCGATCACCTTCTGGTGGCGGCGTTGGATGGAGCACTCGCGCTCGTTGAGGTAGACCACGTTGCCGTGCGCGTCACCGAGGATCTGGATCTCGATGTGGCGCGGCTCCTCCACGAACTTCTCGATGAAGACGCGGTCGTCGCCGAAGCTGTTGCGGGCCTCGTTGCGGCAGGAGGAGAAGCCCTCGAAGGCTTCCTTGTCGTTGAAGGCCACGCGCAGGCCCTTGCCGCCGCCGCCGGCGCTGGCCTTGATCATCACCGGGTAGCCGATGTCCTTGGCGATGGACACGGCCTGCTCGGGCGTCTCGATGGCGTCGTTCCAGCCCGGGATGGTGTTGACCTGGGCTTCCTTGGCCAGCTTCTTGGAGGCGATCTTGTCGCCCATGGCCGCGATGGAGTAGTGTTTTGGGCCGATGAAGGCGATGCCTTCCTCTTCCACGCGGCGGGCGAAGTCCTCGTTTTCCGACAGGAAGCCGTAGCCCGGGTGCACGGCTTCGGCGCCGGTGCGCTTGCACGCGGCGATGATCTTGTCGGCCACCAGGTAGGACTCGCGCGACGGGGCCGGGCCCAGCAGCACGGCCTCGTCGGCCAGCTCCACGTGCAGCGCGTCCTTGTCGGCCTCGGAGTACACCGCCACCGTGGCGATGCCCATCTTCTTGGCCGCCTTGATGACGCGGCAGGCGATCTCGCCGCGGTTGGCGATCAGGATTTTCTTGAACATGACGTCTTATCTCCTCGGGGCCTGATCACAGCGGGATGTTGCCGTGCTTGCGCCACGGGTTCTCAAGCTGCTTGTCCTTGAGCATTACCAGCGAGCGGCAGATGCGCTTGCGCGTCTCGTGGGGCTGGATCACGTCGTCGATGAAGCCGCGTGCACCGGCCACGAAGGGGTTGGCGAAGCGGGCCTTGTACTCGGCTTCCTTGGCCGCGAGCTTTTCGGGGTCGCCCTTCTCTTCGCGGAAGATGATCTCCACCGCGCCCTTGGCGCCCATCACCGCGATCTCGGCGTTGGGCCAGGCGAAGTTGACGTCGCCGCGCAGGTGCTTGGAGCTCATCACGTCGTAGGCGCCGCCGTAGGCCTTGCGGGTGATGACGGTGATCTTGGGCACCGTGCACTCGGCGTAGGCGTAGAGCAGCTTGGCGCCGTGCTTGATGATGCCGCCGTACTCCTGGGCCGTGCCGGGCATGAAGCCGGGCACGTCCACGAAGGTCACCACGGGGATGTTGAAGGCGTCGCAGAAGCGCACGAAGCGCGCGGCCTTGATGGAGCTCTTGATGTCCAGGCAGCCGGCCAGCACCAGCGGATTGTTGGCGACGATGCCCACGCTTTGCCCATCCATGCGCGCGAAGCCCACCACGATGTTGGCGGCGTAGTCGGGCTGCAGCTCGAAGAAGTCGCCGTCGTCAACGACCTTGGAGATCAGCTCCTTGATGTCGTAGGGCTTGTTGGGGTTGTCCGGCACCAGGGTGTCGAGCGAGTAGTCCAGGCGCTGCGCCGGATCGCCCGACGGGCGCACCGGGGGCTTTTCCTTGTTGTTCAGGGGCAGGTAGTTGAAGAAGCGGCGAAGCATGAGGATGGCTTCGACGTCGTTCTCGAACGCCAGGTCGCACACGCCGCTCTTGCTGGTGTGCGCGGAGGCGCCGCCCAGCTCCTCGGCGGTCACTTCCTCGTGCGTCACGGTCTTCACCACTTCCGGCCCGGTGACGAACATGTACGAGCTGTCCTTCACCATGAAGATGAAGTCGGTCATGGCGGGCGAGTACACCGCGCCGCCGGCGCAGGGGCCCATGATCAGGCTGATCTGCGGGATGACGCCGGAGGCCATCACGTTGCGCTGGAACACATCGGCGTAGCCGCCCAGGGAGGCCACGCCTTCCTGTATGCGGGCGCCGCCGGAGTCGTTGAGGCCGATCACGGGCGCGCCGACCTTCATGGCCTGGTCCATGATCTTGCAGATCTTCTCGGCGTGGGCCTCGGAGAGCGCGCCGCCGAACACGGTGAAGTCCTGGCTGAACACGAACACCAGGCGGCCGTTGATCATGCCGTAGCCGGTGACCACGCCGTCGCCGGGGATCTTGTTGTCCGCCATGCCGAAGTCGACGCAGCGGTGCTCGACGAACATGTCCCACTCTTCGAACGTGCCCTCGTCGAACAGCATCTCGATGCGCTCGCGCGCCGTGAGCTTGCCCTTGGAGTGCTGGGCGTCGATGCGCCGCTGCCCGCCGCCCAGGCGTGCCTTGGCGCGCTTGTCTTCGAGCATCTGCTGGATGTCGTGCATGGGTACCTCTCCTCGTACTTCGGTCTGATTCGGCCGGGTTGATTCAGTTGAACAGTTCCAGCAGCCGGCGCGCGGCCACCGAGGCGGCGACCTCGCCGCTGCGCACCTGTTGCGAGAGCACCGGCAGCGCGGCCTGCACGGCCGGGTGCTGCCGGAAACGTTGCTTCAGGCCGGCGTCTATGCGTTCCCACATCCACGCCTGGTCCTGGTCGTTGCGGCGTGCCGCGAAGCGGCCGTTGGCCGCCTGCAACTCGCGGTAGCGGGTGACCGCCGCCCAAAACTCCGGCAGCCCCTGCGCCTTGAGCGCCGAGAGCTGCAGCACCTGCGGCTGCCACAAGGCTTGGTCGTGCGCCGCGTGGTGCGGGTCGCCATGCTGGCCAAAGAGCCGCAGGGCGCTGGTGATCTGCGCGCGCGCCCGCGTGGCGGCGTTGGCGTCCAGGTCGGCCTTGTTGATCACCACCAGGTCGGCCAGCTCCATCACGCCCTTCTTGATGGCTTGCAGGTCGTCGCCGGCGTTGGGCAGTTGCAGCAGCACGAACATGTCCGTCATGTTGGCCACGGCCGTCTCGCTCTGGCCCACGCCCACGGTCTCGACGATGACGATGTCGTAGCCCGCGGCTTCGCACACCAGCAGCGACTCGCGCGTCTTCTCTGCCACGCCGCCCAGCGTGCCGCTGGAAGGGGAGGGCCGGATGTAGGCGCGCTCGTCCATGGACAGCTGCTCCATGCGCGTCTTGTCGCCCAGGATGGAGCCGCCGGAGACGCTGGAGGAGGGGTCCACGGCCAGCACCGCCACGCGGTGCCCCTGCTCGATGAGGAACAGCCCAAGCGCCTCGATGAAGGTGCTCTTGCCCACGCCCGGCACGCCGGAGATGCCCAGGCGCAGCGAGCGCCCGCTGTGCGCGAGCAACTGGTTGAGCAGCTCGTCGGCGCGCACGCGGTGGTCCGCGCGCGTCGATTCGAGCAGCGTGATGGTCTTGGCGATGGCGCGGCGCTGCGCAGGGCCCGGGGTGCCGAGGATGGCCTCGGCCAGGGCCTGGTCGGACAGGCTCATGTACTGCTGCGGCTGTGCGGTTGCGTTGGTGAAGGGTGCGGCCTCCGGGAGGACGAATCCTCCCGGGGCCGCGGTGCATCCCGGGGTGGCGGGCTTGCTTTTATGAACGGTGGTGAAGGGGCTGCGCTCAGGCGGCGGCGGGGGCCTGGAGGCCGGTGGCGGCGCGGATCTGCTCCAGCACGTCCTTGGCGCTGGCCGGAATCGGCGTGCCCGGGCCGTACACGCCCTTGACGCCGGCATCGAACAGGAAGCCGTAGTCCTGCTGCGGGATCACGCCACCGACGAAGACGATGATGTCGTCCGCGCCCTGCTTCCTGAGCTCGGCAATGATGGCCGGCACCAGCGTCTTGTGGCCGGCGGCCAGCGTGGAGATGCCCACGGCGTGCACGTCGTTTTCGATGGCCTGGCGGGCGCACTCTTCCGGCGTCTGGAAGAGGGGCCCCATGTCCACGTCGAAGCCCAGGTCGGCGAAGGCGGTGGCCACCACCTTGGCGCCGCGGTCGTGGCCGTCCTGGCCCAGCTTGGCAATCATCACGCGCGGGCGCCGGCCCGCTTCCTGGGCGAAGGCGTCGATCTCGCCGCGCAGCTTGTCCCAGCCCTCGGCGCTGTCGTAGGCCGCGGCGTACACGCCGGTGACCTTCTGGATGTCGGCGCGGTGGCGGCCGAACACCACTTCCAGCGCGTCGCTGACCTCGCCCACGGTGGCGCGCAGCCGGATGGCCTCGATGGCCAGGCCCAGGAGGTTGCCGCTGTTGTTGCGCGCGGCTTCAGTGAGGGCATCAAGAGCCGCCTGCACCTTCTGGCCCTCTCGCGTGGCCTTGATGCTTTGCAGCCGCGCGATCTGGGCCTCGCGCACCTTGACGTTGTCCACCTCCAGAATCTCGACCGGGTCTTCCTTGGCCAGCTTGTACTTGTTGACGCCGACGATCACGTCGCGGCCGCTGTCGATGCGCGCCTGCTTCTCCGCGGCGCTGGCCTCGATCTTGAGCTTGGCCCAGCCGCTGTCCACGGCCTTGGTCATGCCGCCCATGGCCTCGACCTCCTCGATGATGGCCCAGGCCTTGTCCGCCATTTCCTGCGTGAGCTTCTCCATCATGTAGGAGCCGGCCCATGGGTCCACCACGCTGGTGATGTGGGTCTCTTCCTGGATGATGAGCTGCGTGTTGCGGGCAATGCGCGAGGAGAACTCGGTGGGCAGCGCGATGGCCTCGTCCAGCGAGTTGGTGTGCAGGCTTTGCGTGCCGCCGAACACCGCGGCCATGGCTTCAATCGTGGTGCGGACGACGTTGTTGTACGGGTCCTGCTCGGTGAGGCTCCAGCCGGAGGTCTGGCAGTGGGTGCGCAGCATCAGGCTCTTGGGCTTCTTGGCGTTGAAGCCCTTCATGATCCGGCACCACAAGAGGCGCGCGGCGCGCATCTTGGCGATCTCCAGATAGAAGTTCATGCCGATGGCCCAGAAGAACGAGAGGCGGCCGGCGAACTCGTCCACGTCCAGGCCCTTGGCCATGGCGGTCTTCACGTACTCCTTGCCGTCGGCCAGCGTGAAGGCCAGCTCAAGTGCCTGGTTGGCGCCGGCTTCCTGCATGTGGTAGCCGGAGATCGAGATCGAGTTGAACTTCGGCATGTTCTTGGCCGTGTACTCGATGATGTCGCCGATGATCCGCATGCTGGGCTCAGGCGGATAGATGTACGTGTTGCGGACCATGAACTCCTTGAGGATGTCGTTCTGTATGGTCCCGGAGAGCTTGTCCTGCGGCACGCCCTGTTCCTCGGCCGCCACCACGTAGCCGGCCAGCACGGGCAGCACGGCGCCGTTCATGGTCATGGAGACGCTGACCTTGTCCAGCGGGATGCCGTCGAACAGGATCTTCATGTCCTCGACCGAGTCGATGGCCACGCCGGCCTTGCCCACGTCGCCGGTCACGCGCGGATGGTCGCTGTCGTAACCACGGTGCGTGGCCAGGTCGAACGCCACCGACACGCCCTGGCCGCCCGCGGCCAGCGCCTTGCGATAGAAGGCGTTGGACTCTTCCGCCGTCGAGAAGCCCGCGTACTGCCGGATGGTCCAGGGCCGCACCGCGTACATCGTGGCCTGCGGGCCGCGGATGAAGGGCTCGAAGCCCGGCAGCGTGTCCGTGAACTTCAGCCCTTCCAGGTCGGCCGACGTGTACAGCGGCTTGACAGCGATGCCGTCGGGCGTGTTCCACGTCAGCGACGACACGTCGCCACCCGGCGCCGACTTGGCGGCGGCCTGGGCCCATTGCTGCAGCGAGGCGGAATTGAACTCGGGGGCGGACGACATGGGGGTGCTTCCTCAAGGGGCAGGTTCTGACTTGCCATCCATCATACAAGATGCATAATTCAAAATACAACTTAAGCGTTCGACATGTCTGCCACTGCCACCAACTCTGCTGTATCGATGGCTGCCCCGGCCAAAGCCGTGGGCGCGCCGCTTGGGGCACGCCCGCTGTACCAGGAGGTGGCCGAGCGGCTGCGCGAGCAGATCTTCAACCGCGAGCTGGAGCCCGGGAGCTGGATCGACGAGCAGAAGCTCACATCGGCGCTGGGCATCAGCCGCACGCCGCTGCGCGAGGCGCTGAAGGTGCTGGCCGTGGAAGGGCTGGTGACGATGAAGCTGCGCCGCGGCGCCTACGTGACGGAGATGTCCACGCAGGACGTGTCGCAGGTCTATCACCTGCTGGCCGTGCTGGAGAGCGACGCCGCGGGCGAGGTGGCGCGCAAGGCGACCGACCCGGAGCTGGCCGAGCTGGCCAAGCTGCACGAGCAGTTGGAGGCGCAAGAGGCGCAGCGCGACGCCTTCTTCCGCACCAACGAGGAGTTCCATGCGCGGCTGCTGCACATCGCGGGCAACCGCTGGCGCAACCAGATCGTCAACGACCTGCGCAAGGTGATGAAGCTCAACCGGCACCACTCGCTGTTCCGCCAGGGGCGCGTGGCCGAGTCGCTGGGCGAGCACCGCGCGCTGGTGCAGGCGCTACTGGCGCGCGACGCGGAGAAGGCGCAGGCGCTCATGCGGGCGCATTTCGAGAATGGGCTGGCGGCGGCGTCGGGGGGCTGACGCCGCCGCTCACCCGGTCTTGATGGGCTACCGGGCGGCCGGCGCGTCCTCTGCATCCAGCCCCTCCAGCGCCCGCACCCCAATGGGCGGCTGCGCGCACCAAGGCACCACGTAAGTCCGCTGCGCCAGCCCGTCGGCCACGCGTTGCAACTGCACCCGCTCCCCGGCGATGCGCCCGGCCAGCACGGGCGAGGTCGTCCCCGCGGCGGCCAGGCTGCGGTTGACCACCCAGGCGAAGGGCGTGATGCGGGCGCGCTGTAAATCCGCCTGCAGCGCGGCGGCTTCCGATACCGGCGTGGTCTCGGGCAGCGTCACCAGGACGATGCGGGTGTAGTCCGCGTCCTGCAGCCGCATCAGCGGCGTCACCACGCGGGCGCCGGTGCTGCCTTCGAAGTCGCGCAGCATCTGCCGGTGGTAGGCGCCGGTGGCGTCCATGAGCAGCAGGGTGTGGCCGGTGGGCGCGGTGTCCAGGATGACGAAGGCGCCGCGCGCCTCCGACACGATGCGCGAGAAGGCGTGGAACACCGCCACCTCCTCGGTGCAGGGCGAGCGCAGGTCTTCCAGCATCAGGGCGCGCGCGGCCTCGTCCAGGTCGCGGCCCTTGGTGGCCATCACCTTGTCGATGTAGCGCTGCGTCTCCGCGTGCGGGTCGATGCGGTCCACGCGCAGGCCCGGCACGCTGGCGCCTTCCAGCGTCGCGGCCAGGTGGGCGGCCGGGTCGGTGGTGGAGAGGTGCACCGACTTGCCCCGGCGCGCCAGGGCCACGGCCAGCGCGGCGGCGATGGTCGTCTTGCCCACGCCGCCCTTGCCCATGACCATCACCAGCGCATGCGGCTGGCGCGCC